>JARZZM010000025.1 GCA_030130125.1 Thermoproteota archaeon | reverse complement strand
CTCGTTTGACTGTGAAACGGGCCCGGGGGCACTTGATCCCCCGCCCCGCGGCGCCGAAGGCCGCCGCTCTACCCTTGCTGAGCTACGGGCCCCTAGGAGAAGGGATCCTTTGGGCTTAATAGTGTATCCCCTAGTCACTCCCCTTCCCCACCCTTAATCACCTGCCTACTGAAGAAGTAGGCCCCTATCAGCAGCATCACCACCGATAATACGAGCAAGGTCCAATCACCCTCGGCCAGCTTGGCTCCGACCAGACCGAAGAATGTAGCCCTTGGAACGATTGCCAGTATATTTGCCAATACGAATATGAGGAAATTCATCCCGACAGCTCCGGCCATGTAGGAGGTGACATCTAAGGGAAGGAACGGGATAAGCCTAGTTATGAAGACCAGCCAGCCGCCCCACCTGTCGAACCACAAGTAGACCTTCCTCAACAGGTCCTCCCTTATGTAGTACTCTAGGATCCTCTTCCCCAAAGCCCTAGCAATGAAGTAGTTGATGATCGAGCCTACAGCTATCCCCATACCACCATATATCCCCACCTCAACAGGACTCATGCCCAAAGCCCCAGCGGCGACTAGGACAGCATCTGCAGGTATGGGTGAGATCACAGCTTGGAGGACCATCGCAGCGAAGAGACCTATTGCGCCATATCTCCTGACGAAAGAAGAGATCTCCTCTGCCATGGCTTGGTAATGCCCCAGATGCTCTCCTATGAACCTGACTTGGTACACATTGCCGAGAAGGGCTGAGGAAATGAGGAAGCCAAAGCTGCTGGGCCTCATATTCAGTTTACTCAGGAGAATAGCGACCGCTAATCCCTCCAGCAAGTAGAGTCCCCAAAATGGAGAAGGGGGTCCAGTAGTCAGTTGAGCCAGTACGGGGGGTAGGGAGGCTATCGAGGAGATCGTTATGGCTCCCCTAATGGAGACCCCAGATGAGGTCAGCAAGGCCATGGAAAGGCCACTCCCCCCGAACCCTATCGAGCTCACGCCTTGAGCGAATCCAGACACGAAACCATCCATAGCATCAGGATTTCGGCCTTCTTCTACCGCGAGAAGCCCCCACCTGAGGAAAGCTACAGCTAAAAGTCCGATTAATGAGAGACCAGCTACTATTAACCCTCCTATAGTGGGATCGACGTGGTTGAGCCACACTCTCAGTATGAAGGTTAGTAGCGAGGAGGTCATCAGTGCAGATACCGCCGCCTTAGGCTCCAACCCCTCCCTGGCTAGATATATTCCTGGTATTCCGGCAAGGTGTCCCGAGGGAAGGGGCCATACGGGTATCCACTCTAGGAGCCCGGCGGCGTACTCTAGCATATGTAGGATGGTTAAGTTTCAAATATTAATAGTGGCTGGTGGCTTGATGGTCGACTTCACATACGGGGGGATGAATAACCCCCATAGAGACCTGATGGAGGAGATAGAATCCATCTTGGAGCTCGGTTTGGATTACGTGGAAATAACGGTCGAATGGCCCTACTCATGGGTCGACACGATTCTCAATCATATAGTCGAGCTGGATGATCTGGCCAGTTCTCACGACTCCTTTTACCTGATACATTCCCCTTGGTACTTGGAGATAGGCCATCCATACGATGAGGTTAGGAAGGGGGCCCTCAAGGAGGCTTTCAAGGTCTTAGATATCGCCGCCAGACTGGAATCCCCCTACGCAACCTTTCACCCCTTCACCCCCGGATGGCTAGCCGCCATCAGGGAGAAGGCTAGGGAGTTCAATGTAGCGGGTTTCAGGGAGCTGGTTGCATATTCCAAGGAGAAGGGGGTTCAGGTACTGGTCGAGAACGTGGATCATGGTGCCTTCAGGTCGCCCTCCGATATAAGGTACCTAGTGGATAACGTTCCAGAGCTGTTTGTCACCCTTGATATCGGACACACCTTCCTCAATGGAGGTGTGGATAAGCTCAAATCCTACATAAACAAGCTCGGCAGCGAGATCATGCACCTACACGCCCATGACAATGACCTCAATAGGGATCTTCACCTCCCCATAGGGGCTGGCAGGATACCATGGAATGAGGCTGTTGAGGAGATCAGGTCTTGGGGATACAAGGGTACGGTGACATTGGAGCCCCACGTATCGGACATTGACTACTTAAGGATATCTAGGGATAAACTCTCATCCTTACTTGAGTCTCCAAGCCACTAAACATGTGGCAGAGGTTATCAGGACAGAGACCACCATGCCCAGCAGGATCTGACCCAGTGTGTGGGAGCCCGATCTCCATCTAGACCAAGCTAAAACGGGGACCAAGGCCATCAGCAGCGCTCCTAGGGGATAATTCCCTAAGATCATTAAGAAGGTGGCCGGACCAGCTAGGCCCGCCATGTGAACACTCACCTTGGTGGCGCAGTGATTGATCACGGCTATTGCTAGGGTGACCGCCAGATAAGATAGGGAGAGAACGGCCATCGGGCATGAGCCCAATGATGTAAGCAATACAGTGGCTACGGAATAGCAGGCTATGGCCTGAGCGAAGAAGGGGCCTCTAGCGTACCTATCCGGGACGAGGATGTCCATCTCCCCTGAGAGGGACTTCTTCACGACATTGGCCACGGGACAGATGACTATCAACAGGAAGGACACTATGAGGCTCAAGAGATCTGGGTACATGGCATAGACTACTAGAGACGAGATGGCTGCTATGGTCACCGGTGACAGCAGCAGGGCTATGGCTCTGTGAGTGTCCATCGGTGGCCAATCCTAGGTTGATTTAAAAAAGAGTTTCCCCGCTTAAAACCTATGAAAACGAGAGTTTCCCTCCTTTACTCACTGAGAGATCCAGCAGGCAGGAACATGGCATCCGAGATAAGTGAGAGGTTGGGAGAGCAATTCGATCTGAGAGGCAAGGGCATAGAGTTGGTCAGCTTCGAGAGGGAGATTCTCTACGTAAGAAGCTGTGAGGAGCTTGGAGCCTCCGATTTTGACTACGTGGTGGTCCTCTCTAGGCATAGCGGTACCCCTCACAGACCCATACTTACTGCTCATGTCCCTGGGAACTTTGGTCGGGCTAGGTATGGGGGCGAGTCCTTCAAGCTGGGGATAGCAATACCCTCCCTCATGAAGGAGTACTTGATGGCCGCCTCTAAGAGGGTGGACGGGACGGGATATTCTGTGGGATTCGAGCCGACCCACCATGGTCCCACCATCGAAAAGCCCATAGCCTTCTTGGAGATAGGCTGCGATGAGAAAGCTTGGAACGATCCTAATGGAACAAGAATGGCAGCGGAATCCGTAATAGAGGCGCTGGAGAACTGGACCGCGGGTAAATACATCCCGACAATAGCTTTTGGTGGCCCACACGTGAACAACCACTTCACTAGGGTGGAACTCACGACGAAGTATGCGATCGGCCACACAGCGAGGAAGCTAGATGCCAGCTGGGTCGATGTCACCATGGTGAGGCAGGCGATCGAGAGGAACGGGGAACCGCCCGAAATAGCCATAGTCGATAACAAGGGTTTGAAGGGAGAGGATCGGGAGAGGATAGAGACGGCCTTAAGGGAGATCGGGCTGAGGATGGTCAGGGTAAAGAAACTCCTGAGGGAGGGAATTGAGGTCGGGGAAGCGCAGGGGGGTCAGGAGGAAGAGGTATAGAACCCCCTTCTTCTTCGATAGAACGGTTCCTAGAGACCTCTACTTCTCCATTCAGAGAAGACTGAACTATCTAGGATACGGAGCTGTCTGGCAACCAAGAAGCGCGGTTAAGGGCAGGAATAGGGATATAAGGGAGATACTAGATTACTGCGTGGCTAGGGGGATAAGACTGTACATCACATTTTCAAGGAGAATTACCATTCCACCTGAATACGAAAATAAAATAAAACTAATTAGGCTTAAAGGTGGAAGAAAGAAAACCATAAATAAGATTCTAGCTCTTTTATTTATGGAGCTCGCTTCTAGGGAAAAGAATTAATAAACCGGTGACCCATTGAACTCGGGGAGGATATAGGGAATTGCTGAGTTTCCGGCCTTCCGAGGATGAGGAAGGTGAAAGTAGACGTATCGTAGTCAGGAGACTCGTATTGGATGTAGTAAAGCCACACAACCCTAACATAGTCGACATGGCCGAGGGGCTCTCCGAGCTGAAGGGAGTCAAGAAGGTGGATATAGAGGTGAAGGATTACGACTCCACGATTGAGAGACTGAAGATAATCTTGGAGGGAGACGACCTAGACTACGACGAGATAGTGAAGGTGATCAGGTACTACGGGGGGAATGTGGCGAGCCTCGATGGGGTCACGGTCGAGACCGAGTCTGGATCGGAGTGAGTTCAGGTTCTATCTGGAGACCCACGGCTGCTCAATGAACAGATCAGACTCTCAAATAATGGAGAGTCTACTCAGGAGAGCGGGCTGGACTAGAGTGGATAGACCAGAGAGAGCTGACATTCTCATTCTGAACACTTGCAACGTGAAGACGCCCACAGAGCAGAGGATGCTTCACAGGGCCAAGGTACTATATAAGTACGGTCCCCTCATAGCGGCAGGATGCATGGCTAAGTCTCAACCCGCGCTGCTCAGGCCCTACTCTAAGGTCTTGGTGGCGCCCAGATCCATAGATAGCATTGTAGAGGCCGCATTCTTAGCTCTAGAGGGGAAAGAGGGGGAGTTCTTGGAGTGGAAGAGGCTGGATAAGGCCTCATATGACAGGGATCCCGCGGATCTAATCGGAATAGTTCCCATCGCCGAGGGCTGTCTAGGTTCCTGCACTTACTGCATAACTAAGCTGGCTAGGGGGAGGCTGACGAGCTTCTCCAAAGAGAGCATCATCGACAGGGTCCGGGACTTCCTGAACAAGGGTGCGGTGGAGATCTGGTTGACCGCCGAGGACACCGGAGTGTATGGTTGGGATATCGGGACCGATCTACCGGATCTGTTGGACGGTATCACCTCGCTTAAGGGGGAGTTCAGGATCAGGGTTGGAATGATGACCCCTAACTCCGCCCTGAGGATAGTTGATAGGCTGCTCGGCTCATTCGAGAGCCCTAAACTGTACAAATTCTTCCATTTACCGATTCAGAGTGGCTCAAACAGGATCCTCAGATTGATGGGGAGGGACTACACGGTAGAGGAGTTCATCTCCCTAGTGAAGCGCATAAGGGAGCGGTACGAGGACTCTACCATAAGCACTGACATCATAGTTGGATTCCCGGGGGAAACGGAGGAAGACTTCCAGCGGACCCTGAGGCTCTTAGAGGAGATAGAGCCGGATGTAGTGAACCTGAGCAGGTTCGGGCCCAGACCCAAGACGAAGGCCGCCTCATTACCCCAACTCCCCGCTAGCGTGATCAAGAGGAGAAGCAAGGTGGCGATGAAACTGATAGAGGAGATAAAAGAGAGGAGGAACGAGGGGTTTTTGGGGAGGGATCTGGTGGTACTCGCCTCAGAGATCACCCCTAAGGGGACTCAGGGTAGGACTCCTTCATACAAACCTGTGGCCTTGGGGCAGGTCGAACCCGGATACTTCTATGAGGTCGTAATCGAGGGCTTCAGGGGCAACTACTTGCTAGGGCGGGTTGTAAGGAGACTCGGGAGGGCGGGCCTCGGCTTGGAAGTTAAAGTCGAGGAGTGCCCGTATGGATAAGTCCCGTGAAAAAGGTAGATGAGGGGATCAAGACCTGTCTAACCCGCTCTTCACCTCCACCGCATTCTGCTGCTTGGGCTTAAACAGCTTAACTAGGGCCTTGTACACATTCCAAGCCCACGTCTCATCTGAGAACCCTACCACATTGACAGTAGCGTAGGAATGCTCCGGCCATGTGTGTATGGCTACATAACCCTTCCTCATCATGAGGAAGCCGCTTACGCCGTACGGCTCGAACTCGTGTACGTGTACGTGTACGCTCTCCTCTCCGACCTCCTCAGCTAACCTCCTCAGCATCTCTTCCATGAGAGAGGGGGAATCCAGTATCTCCCTATCCTCCACATCGTAGAGCTCCGCGATCACCTGCGTCTCCTTAGGCTCCACTTCAGAGTTCATAGCTCTCTCCCGGTTTCAGGGCTATCACTTCGCAGTCCAGACCCTTCTCCCTGAGCAACTCCCTCAGTTCCTCCGGTCTGCCCTTGAGGACCGGGAATGTCTCGTAGTGCATGGGGATAACCTTCTTAACTCCGAGAAGCTCGATAGCCTTGGCTGCCTCGAGGGGTCCCATCACGAAGTGACCACCTATGGGCAGAAGCGCCAGATCTGGCTTGTACAGCTCACCTATTAACTTCATGTCGTAGAAGACGCCCGTATCGCCAGCGTGGTAGATCCTCTTACCGTCTAACTCCACCACGACACCAGTAGGGGCTCCAACGGGACTGCTGTGGATGGCGTTCGTCAGGGCCATCTTCACTCCATCCACCTCGAAGAATCCACCTATGTTAGCTCCCACGGTCTTCTCGACACCTCTGTTTCCGGCCTCCATCGCGATCTCGTAGATGCTCACGATCGTCCCCCCATGGGACTTCGCAAGCTTAACTGCATCGTCGAGACCGTGATCCCCATGAGCGTGCGTCACCACGTAGATGTCAGCTCCCTTACACTGACCTATTGATATAGGGGACTGAGGGTTGCCCTCTATCCATGGATCTATGAGCACCCTCTTACTACCCTCCAGCAGGAAGGCCGAGTGCCCCAAGAATGTGACCTTGACCATCTTACCACCCCTCAGGGAGTCCCACGGAAAGAGATAACTCTTACTCCCGCCAACCCATCACGCGCTTCAGCCTCTCTAGGATGCCCCTTCTCCTTTCCCTCTTAGTATCCCTCTCTACCCTTGAGAGGGCCGTGAGGATTTTAGTCCTTACGGAGCTCCTCTTCTCAACCCTCAGCATCCCCGCTAGGAAGGCGAAGACGCCATCCTCAGACGCGTTCTTCGAGAGGGAAGTTACGAGGGCCTCCCTGACCTTAGGTGAGGGGTCCTCCCTGAATGTCCTCAGCAGCTCTAAGGGAACCTCCCCCTCGTCGAAGAGCTTGGAAGCGCACTTGAGGTATGCCACCCTCACCTCAGGATTGGGATCCTCAGCCCAGTTCCTCAACAATTCAATGGTCTCCCTATCACATATCTCACGGAGAACCAGCAGAGCGAGGTCCCCTAAGGCTCTATCGACGAGCTGTTTCCTCAGTATATTGAGAAGAGCGTCCTTAGTTAACTGCTTTGTAATGTATCCTTCGATGGCTTCAGCCAATCTGAGCATCTCGGAGGCCACGCGCTCGTCGCAGACACCTTCTCCCTCACATTCTCTTATAATCTTCAGAATAACATCCATCCCATTATCTAAATCTCCTGATAACAAATGTGAAATTAAATTATACAACACTTGAACGTAGTGCTCAAACCTTTCTGAAGCCATCTGACCTAACTGGCGCAAGCGTTTATTATAAGTTGACTCCCACTATCCCGCGGTGATAAAAGGTGGTTGTGGAAATACCGGCGCCGCGGTTCATCGAAGTCGATGGTAGGAAGATTGCAATAGGCGGTCCGCGGCCGAAGCTCAGGGAAGGGGAGAAATTACTCAGACATACATCATCGTTATGTCCCGTTTGCTATAGATTACTGCCCGCGATCATATTCGAGAGGGATGGGGCCGTCTACATAAGGAAGGAGTGCCCCGAGCACGGAGAGTTCGAAGACCTCTACTGGGGAGATGCTGAGATGTTCAGGAGGGCCATGGAGTTCGAGGTCCCCGGAAGGGGGATCTATCCCCCCCACACCGAACTCCTCGCCCCATGCCCCTTCTCCTGCGGCATATGCCCGGCCCACCAGAACACGACGGCCCTAGCGAACTTGGTGGTGACCAACAGGTGCAATCTCGATTGCTGGTACTGCTTTTTCTACGCCGAGAAGGCCGGTTACGTGTATGAGCCCACCTTGGAGGAGATAGATAAGATGGTAGATCTCCTCATAAAGGAGAAGCCGGCCCACGGGAATGCCATCCAGATAACGGGCGGAGAGCCCACCCTGAGGGAGGATCTGGTTGAGATAGTTAGGCTCCTCAGGAGGAAGGGCATCACTCACATACAACTCAACACCCAGGGCATCATCTTTGTGGAGAAACCTTGGCTCATGAGGGAGCTGAGAGAAGCGGGGGTCAACACTATATACATGAGCTTCGATGGGGTCACCCCTGAGGCCAACCCCAAGAACCACTGGGAGATCCCGTACATACTAGAGGCCGCCAGGAAGGCGGGCATGACGAGTTTAGTACTCGTTCCCACCGTGATAAAGGGGATAAATGATCACGAGGTAGGTGACATGGTCAGGTTCGCCGCCTACAATATAGATGTCGTCAGGGGAGTGAATTACCAGCCGGTCTCCCTCACCGGACAGATGCCCAAGGCCGAGAGGGAGAAGTATAGGATAACTATCCCAGATGTTATAAGGAAGATAGAGGAGCAGACCGATGGACAGATATACAGGGAGGCTTGGTATCCAGTTCCGTTCACCGTGGCCGTGAGCGAGTTCATCGAGGCCGTGACCGGCGAGCCCAAGCTCATGATGACCAATCACCCGGCCTGCGGGATGGCCACCTACGTCTTCCCAGTGTTCGAGAGGGTCGATGGTAAGAAGAGGGTAACTAGATTCATCCCGATAACGGACTTCGTCGATGTAGATGGATTCTATCAGTTCCTTAAGGAAAAGGCTAGGGAGATCAAGGAGAAGCGCAAGAATAAATGGCTCACTCTCCTCAAGGTGATCGCTAAACTCCCAAGTTTCATTGAGAAGGACAAGCAACCCCCGGGCATTAACCTCATCGGAATACTCAGGAAGATAATACTCCAGAGGAGCTATAAGGCGCTAGGGGAGTTCCACTACAAGTCGCTCTTCTTGGGAATGATGCACTTCATGGACCTGTACAACTACGATGTCCAGAGGGTGATGAGGTGTGACATACACTACCTCTCTCCCGATGGCAGGGTAATACCCTTCTGCACGTACAACGTACTCTCCGACCTCTACAGGGACAAGATAATCAAGGAGTACTCGATGAGCTTCGAGGAATACGAGCGCAAGTACGGAAAGGGATTGATAGGCGCTGAGAGTAAGTACAGGAGGGACATTCCAAAGCTGGAGAATACCGAGATATACGTAAGAACCTACGAGCCCTTCTTCCACAAGTTCAGAAGGCTCCCCGCTATAGTGAGGAAATCCCAGTGAGTCAAATTGTACGACGTGGCTGTGGTGGGTGCCGGCCCTACTGGGGCCGCCCTATCTCATTTCCTGTCCTCTAAGGGGTTCACGGTACTCGTCATAGAGAAGGATCCACAGCCTGGGATTAGAACCATCTGTGGCGAGTATCTGCCAGATCCAAGTTCACTCAAGTTGGAGGGAGAGGTCGCCTCGGCCTATTTGGACTTTTTCGAACCGTTCATCGTGCACAGAATGGAAAGGATAGTGATGGAGATAGGGAACAGGGAATTCGAGACCAATTATGCGGGATACTCCGTCGATAGGAGGGAGATGATCGTCTCTAGGCTAGAGGAGTCCTTGGCGGAGGGAGCCATCCTCAAAACTGGAGAGGCGTTCATCACGGCCCGGTCCGTGGATGATGCTTACGAGGTGAGGACATCCAAGGACAGGTACAGGGCGAGGTACTTGGTGGGGGCGGATGGATTCGATAGCAGAGTTGCCAAGCTGATAAACGGGAGTACAACACTCAGGTGCGACGATCTTGCGCTAGCCTTCTCCGCTGAGGTCACGATGGAGATGAATGATCCTGATGTGATGAGGTTAGTGATAAGCGAGTCATTGGCCCCAGGTACCTACGCTTGGGTTATCCCTAGATCCGAGAACACTGCGAACGTTGGGGTTGGTGTCAGGCTCAATATGATCAACGGGTTTGACCCCAAGAGGGCTCTTAAGGAACATCTTGCCAAGCTGAATGTAACGGTCGAACCTGAGCTCAGGGGTAGATACGTCCCGGCCGGGGGCATGCTAGGCAAGGTCCAAGAAGGGGGAATTTTCCTCGCAGGAGATGCGGCCGGCATGACGGTTCCCTCCAACGGTGGGGGCATGCATACGGGCATAATAGCCGCATACCTCCTAACCAGATCGCTGGCGGATGACAGGCCGGAGAAATACGTGCCCTCCGTTGACAGGTTAGTTAGGCCGATGGTGGACACGGGCCTCACCCACAGGAGGGCTGCCGACTTCTTGCTGAGGACTGGCCTCCTATGGAGGACCCTGAGGTTTCTACCCCACTCCTTGGTCGAGGAAGTGATAAGGGTGGAGCACGGGCCCTATTATCCCCTGCTCAAACTCCTTTCCTCGCTCTACGGACAAGTAAGGGGCAAAGTCGGTAGCTATCCAGCCTGTAGATAGGATCCTCGCACTCATCACATACTAGGACTACATCGAACTCGCTGGAATATGCCAGAGAACCCTCAATCGATGTGATTATCCCCCCTCCCCTCCTCAAGGAAGAGATGAGCCATCTGATCTCGTCCTTTATCTGGTACGGTGCTCTCTCCTCCGTGAGAGGACTGAGCAAGGGAGTTATAACCACGAAATCCCTCCTCTCATAGGTGACTGATTGGAGCAAGATAATCAAGGAGGTGGCAGCCTTGCCCGCAGTCGATAGCCCTGAGACATCTATTATCAGGACGCCCGCCACTTCGGGCAGCGCCTCATGCAGTAGAGATCCATCCTCACCGAACAGCTGTCTCAGCAGAGATCTCCCTGGCTCCGGGATCCTCATGTCATCAAGCAGTGAGATGTCACCCGTCTTCAGGACCCCACTTATAACGGAGGGATTCACTCCGCTCAGGTAAGAGAGGAGGAGAGATGCCGTCATGTAATAGGATGGCCCGAGACCACCTGCACGGCTGAATCTGAGATCTTCCGGCCTAGCGATCTTGATTTCAGCGTTTTTCAGCCTATCAGCAGCGTCACCGCTCCAGTCGACCAAGATCACCCTCCTATTGGTGGAGATGAGGGAGGCCAGTGATATCGCTAGGGAACTTGCCAGACCTACGGATTTGCAGACAGTTAGTACCGACTTGAACGAGAGAGATAACAGGTCCTGCTCACTCTGACGCTCGTCCTCTTCCCTCACCTCATCCCTAGAGATTGACATCGAGGAGATGAAGGTGAGCAGCAGCAATGGGGGGAATATTAGTGACCCCAAGGCTAGAGGGACGTAGTACCTCAGATCAACGTTACCTCTGATCCTGAAACCCAAATAGAAGAGAATACTAGCTATGGAGATGTTGATCAATCTTTGAGGCATCCTCACAGGCCATATCTTCGCAATCTCCACAGAGAGGAACAAGAATCCGAGTATCAGGAGTAGTAGGGATAGCACACCTACAGGCCCCCTGAAGACCCTCTTGAAAAGGGAGAGTAAGGAGATCACACCTCTAACTCTCCCCACTCGGATAGAAGTAGCTCTAGGTATCTGAGTTTCTCGAGGAGATACCTCATCTCAGCCCGGTGGATGACCCTCATTTGTCCCTCTACAGACTCAACGCCCAGCAGGAAGCCCTCCACCCCAGCGGACAGGGCCTCACGTATCAGATCAACCGAAGGAACCTCCTCATTCAGATCTACCATGAGATGGTCGAAGCGGGAGGCTAGGGAGAGGGATGCACTGAGCCCCTCGAGATTCACTGGCAGTACAGCGCCATCGTAGATGTCAGACAGCTCATCAGACATCAGCACCAATTCTGCCTTTCCTAAGTAGATTAGGAACTCAGAGCTCGGAGAAGACGCTGCAATAGAAAATAGCTTTTCTTTGGCTTCCTTAGGGTTATCCGCTAATACTAACACCTTAACCTCACCCAAATCCCCTATATTTGAGGGATCCCTCAAGATAACGATATGATCTCCGGGGCCCAATTTGCTCAGCTCGTCCACTTCCACAATCCTGCCGTCCACCAACCCCCTCGAGAGTTCCACAGGGTACCTGACGTAGATCTTAGAGGCCACCAACGCGACCGGAGAGACCCTAACCTCCCTCGGAGCTACCTTTCTTGGGCGAGTGAGGAGCTCTACCTCCTTCGTCGCCTCCTTTGATCTCTCCTCCTTAATTTCCCTGACTTCCCTCCTCTCCTCCAACCAATTCATGACCTTCCTCTCCAACGGCTTAATAGGCGGCCTCTCCGGCTCCTTGTGGGCCTGTATCACGAATAGAACGTCCGTGCCCTCCTGAATTATCCACTCCATAAGAGTGGGGGTCCCTAAGGTCAGTGAGAGATCGGAGGAGGTTCTAGCTATCTCCTCTACCTCCCCTCCCTTCACCGAGGGCTCCATCCACAGGTGATGGGGGACCTCCACCTCGCGTATGCCTTGGGGGCTGGGTAAGAGCTTAACCTTCTTCTCACTCAGCTCGCTCTCCACGACCTCCATGAGATCCATGCTGATCCTGAACCTGTCCTTCGGAACTCCATTCATCGATCCCCAAGTCGACTCAATTAGGATCTCATTTCTCCTCCTGGCGGGGCAGCAGATGGCGATCCCACTCGATCTCGGAAAGATGACCTTCTGTATCATTATCGCTAGGTCCAGATCCTCCGGATATACTCCGAGATCCATCATCCTAGCTATGGCCTTGAGTGAGAAGGAGCCGCCCAACACCCTCTGAATGGATCTCACGACCCCCTTTTTCGTTGGCTCATCATACCACACGCCCATCCTGCCCTTGAGGTCCCCGTCAACAAGCTCGGATGCGTATGGAGACGGTCTAGCGACTATCATTTTCTCGACATTACCGGCAATGGAGTCCATTATCCCATCCAACAGGTCCTCAGGAATCGATAGAGAGTTTATCTTGGATCTGACCTCCTTCTCAAGCTCAAAGGCCTTCTCCGGACTGTCCGAGTCCATTACTATCCTAGATAGCTTGAAGATGTCGTGCCTTATCCCGGACTCCGACATCAACTGGGATATCACATCGCTGGGTATTATGACGGTGAAAGGAACCCTAGCACCAGCGGTCTTCACCTTGGATAAGTTCCAAGCCTTCAATCCCACCTCCATCTCGGTGTGCTTGGGAACATCATCCAAACCGATTAGCAAGACATCACCTCCACCTGAACTCAATACTGTCACCCACATCGACCCCGAGGAAGTCGGCGGCGCTGCCCCTAGCTAACGAGAGCTCCAGCAGATCCGTGCTCCCTCTAATCATTAGGAGGCCTTTACCCCCGTAATGGGCGGATATCACAGCCTTGGCCCACGAATGCGGTGTAATCACTTCTATCTTCTCCGCGCCCACCTTGCCCCATCTCATGTTAGTTATCACGTTCCCGAAGCCATCCACGTTGAGTACTTCCCCCTTAAGGTATCCGTCTCCCTCCTCTACCTTCCACAGATCCAAAACCTCCATGGATCTCTTCCTGAATCCCAAGTCGTCTGGAGATTTGCCGCATGCTAACATAGCAGACACGGGAGCGAAAACATCTCTCCCATCGAAGGTGCCCGTCCTCCTCTCGGCGAGACCGGTCCCCATTATATCTATCTTGAAGATCTCGTACTCTCCCATCTCTTGGACCACTGGCCAAAAGAGACCGTTATCCGGACCCACAAAGGTGAGAGGACCGGCCTTCACTATTATTGGGTCCCTAGCAGTTCCCACCCCGGGATCCACAACTCCCAAGACGATGGATCCCTTCTCTATCCAACGGTACGCCTGCCAGAGGACGAATGCTCCGTGCTTTATGTTGAACTTCCTGATCCCGTGAGATATATCGACTAGATCGACCTTGGGGCACTGGGTACGGATCACTCCCTTCATTGCCCCTACGTAATAGTCCTCGGTACCGAAATCAGTGATGAGGTATATCGAGGTCATCGATTAGAAGGGGTACCATCCTTTTTAATTATGATATGGATTGACGGAGTGCTATGAGCCTAAAGGGTCTGCTGTTCTGGCTTGCTGGATCTCTAGCGCTCCTCCTATCCCTGTTCACGCTAGTTGCCGATGAGTCTACTCTCTTATTGATATTGAGATGTCTATCATTCGTTTCCCTGTTAGGAGTAGGAGTTCTGCTCCTCATAATCGCTAAGAAGCTGCTTACTCTCTCCCCACCTCCTCCCGCTGCCTAAGCTTGATGCTGTACAACGTCTCGTATATCGGTCCCTGCGAAGTTAGGGTGCTTTTCTTAAGCCTCACCTCATCGACATCTATGAATCCTATATCAAAATCCGAGATCCTCCTTATTATCTCAGGCAAATCGCCGGAGTAGCCTTTGACCCTAGCGATGGTTAGATGGGGCTCGAAACCCTTGGTCTCCCTCTTAAAGCCTAACTTGGCTAGAGACCTGTCGAGCTCCTTGGCCATCTCAATGAAGATATCTCTCCCCTCATCCACGCCTATCCACACGACGTTCGGCCTGCTCACCCTGGGAAAGGCGCCAACCCCCTTGAGGTGCATGGGAAAGGGTTCAAAGGATTCGAGCACCTCTCTCATGGTGGAAGCCACCAGTTCTATCCTCGATTCCTCGACATTACCCAAGAACTTCAAGGTTAAGTGGAGGTTCTGCCTTTCCACGGGTCTCAGCCTGGCGCTCGAGGAGAGGATCTCCTCCTGGACCCTGACTATCTTGGACACTATCTCGGGATCCTCGACATCTATGGCGATGAAGCTGCGTATCCCCACTATCTTCCCTCCTTCACCTGAGCTCTGGAGGTACGCCCTCGTTAGGTATCATACAGAGAAACAGGATCTCCTCGTACGCGAAATACTCGTGAGGAAGATCGGGAGGTACGTATATAGCATTCCCTTCCTTGACTTCGAATTCCTGATCCCCGATCCTTATCTTCCCCCTCCCCTTCAGTACAAGGATCTCGTGCTCCCATGGGTGGCTGTGCTCAGGTATGTGCCCTCCAGCCTCCACCCTGAACATCCTCATCGAGAAGTTGGGTGTCCCGTCCTTAGGGGAGAACACCCACCTGATGTAGGTCTTCTCAGCTTGAGGGACCGGTTGGAACGGGATGGAATCGACATCCTTGATAACGGGCCGGGACATATGCCTCAGGGTCGGTGCAACGTATAAAGATGGGGGCTCAGTCCTAAAGCGTATAATCACCCCTCATAGATCACCTCCGACATCATCGCCCCATCTAATGGGCATCAAACCGTTATTAACTCGAACTTCATCTTAGACCTTACTATGGCGAGCAGGTCCTCCATCCCCGAGGGCATTATCAACGCACCGGCGGCGTTTCTGTGGCCGCCCCCTCCTAATCTCTCAGCCACTTCTAGGGCCGAGAGCGGGGAATCTTCTCGACTCCTTAAGGAGAGCCTCAGGGCCCCATCCGATCCGGTGGTGATGGTCCCGAAGAACTTGTATCTCTTAGCCGCTAGTTGTATGACGGGCACTAAGTAGGATGGGAGGCTCTCTATCCTCACCAAGAGAGCTTCCCCTCCCTCCAGAGATAGTAACTCCCTCAATCGGTCCCCGTACTCCCTCCATATGAGATCCACTTCCCTCCTCACCGCAGGAAGGTCAATCAGCTCATCACTTGTCGTGGGAGGGTGTAGCAAGAGATCCCTCGCAACTTTGATGAGATAAGGCCTCTTTCTCTTGAAGATCTTCCTGATGGCGGCCGTGAAGAGGGCGGAGGACATATCTAGGTTACCCGTATCTGTCTGATCAACTAGATCTACGGTACGAGAGAGATCCTCCACTTGAGGTTCGCACTCCCTCAGTATGTCATACAGGAGCCTCGCCGTGGACGGATACTCCGGCCTGAGAAAGGCCGTTCCCACCCTGTCAAGGAGGGTGAGGTTGGACTCGTGATGATCCACGAGTATTCTAGTACCGCCCCTCGGGGGAGGCAGGTCTAGGACTATATCGAAGCTCTCTAGCGACTCCCTTATCTCGTAGGGCGCGGAGAAGTGGATCTCGAGGTCCTCCGGATGTATCAATGCCATGAGGGAGGCTGAGAATAGACCATCTAGGTCCTCCCCGTGGCTAGCTACCTTGATCTTTCCACCCTTCGAGACCAGCTCGAACATTCCACCGGCTCTCCCCTTCTCAGATCCATCGCGCGTATCGACTTTAAAACATTAACAGGGTGAGTGCGTAGAGAGTGATGGGACGCAGGGTCTTGGTGGCTGGCACATTCGACCTGATCCACGAGGGTCATATCAAGATGCTATGGGAAGCTAAGAAACTCGCCGGCAAGGATGGGGAGCTCGTGGTGGTCATCGCGAGAGACGATAATGTGATGAGGTTCAAGGGAAGATTCCCAGTGATAAGAGAGTCGTCTAGGGCCTACATAGTGAAAAACCTGAAACCGGTCGATCGAGTCGTTCTGGGTGAGAAAGAACCCTTAGACTCCATAGTGAAGATAAGACCGGACGTAATAGCCCTAGGATACGATCAATGGGCCGAGGAGAGATGGCTTAGGGAAGAGCTGAGGAAGAGAGGTATGGAGATCGAAGTGGTGAGGCTTCCGAGGTTCGGGGACAGCTCAAGTTCCTCGATAATCGATAAGATAGTGAGACTGTTCTGTTCAGACAAGGAGCCTCGAAATGGCGGAGGAGAGTCTAAGAGCTAGAGCTTCTGCTTCTCCCCTGTCGATCAAACCATTTTCCACATCCAGCTTGGTCCACAGCTCCGCCCCGATTTCCTTGACCTCCTCACTCCCCCTCCACCTCCTCATGAGTGAGAAGGCGAGATCTATGAGATCCCTAACTATTCCACAGGCGGTCTCCTGAACTCCATCTTCCGTGTCGTAACATAACCTGACTCCCAGCGGTATCAGGTAAGACAGGCCGCACACCAATGTCCTGAGATCACCACCCTTCCAATCCTTCAGGTGACCTACTAGCTCGAAGAACAGATACCTGAGATAACCCTCGGCCCTGCTTAGCTTTCTCACCCTCTCCTTCGGATCCTCCTCCCTCAAGAGGTCCTCGACGCAGGAGAGGAACTCCTCGTTCACCTCATAGATGCAGGAGTTCACATCTTCAACCATAGTGATCCATGCTGAATTGAGCACAGGCTTAAAATTCTTGATAGCGCCATTTGCGGGAGCGAAGATGAGGTGGATAGTGGCCTCGGCATGGCCCTACATAAATGCTGTGCCCCATCTGGGCACCCTCATACAAGTACTCTCCTCCGATGTGTACGCTAGGTACAGGAGGAAGAAAGGGGACTCGGTGGTCTTTGTATCAGGTTCCGACGAGCATGGAACTCCCATAGAAATAGAGGCGATAAGGAAAGGGATAAGTCCTAAGGAGCTCACTGACAAGATGCATTCTTACGTCTCGGATCTCTTCAATAGGTTCGGAATAAGCTACGACAACTACACGAGAACGGAGAGCCCCACCCATGTGAAGTTCGTTCAGGAGTTCTACATGAGGATCTACGAGAACGGGCACCTATTCGAGAAGGAGACGGAACAGCTTTACTGCCCCAACGACAAGATGTTCCTGCCCGATAGGTTCGTGATCGGGACGTGCCCCTACTGCGGGTACGAGAAGGCCCACGGCGACCAGTGCGATAGGTGCGGGAGGCTCCTGAACCCGACAGATCTGATCAACCCGAGGTGTGCCATATGCGGTGCTGAACCGGAACTCAGGAGGACGAAGCACTGGTTCTTCGATCTACCCAAATTCTCCGGTAAACTCAAGGAGTACGTAGAGTCGAACGAGCAGCTTCCAGATAACGCGAGGTCCATGTCCCTCTCAATGATAGAGGACGGCCTGAAACCCAGATCAATAACTAGGGATAACAAGTGGGGTATCCCAGCTCCCTTCCCCGGGGCCGAGGGGAAGACGATCTACGTGTGGATGGAAGCGGTTTTGGGCTACGTCTCAGCGGTGAAGGAGCACTTCGAGAGACTCGGCAAACCTGAGGAGTTCAACGAGTTCTGGAAGGGGAAGGACACCAAATCGATCTACTTCATAGGGAAGGACAACATACCCTTCCACACCCTGATATTCCCAGCGCTGCTAATGGCTAGTGAGGAAGGGTACGTCCTGCCCTACAACGTGGCCTCCACGGAATTCCTTCTCTTCGAGGGGGAGAAATTCTCCAAGAGGGAGAGGATAGGTATATGGCTAGACGAGGCCCTAGCCCTGCTTCCCGCCGATTACTGGCGTTTCTACATGATATACATAAGGCCCGAGACAAAGGACGCCAACTTCGCTTGGGACGACATGGTGGCCAAGATCAACGACGAGCTGAACGATACCTTAGGCAATTTGATCCACAGAGTGCTCTCCTTCATCAAGTCGAGGTACAATGGGATCGTTCCAGATGCCCAGCTCGACGAGGAGTCGGAGAAAATGCTGAAGGAAGCTAAGGAGATAGCTGAAAGGGTAGAGGACAACTTAGAGAGGGTCAGGTTGAGGGACGCCCTCAAGGAATTCCTAGAGATGGCGCGGCTCGGAAACAGGTTCTTCAACAGCAGGGAGCCTTGGAGGGATATAAGGAAGAACAAACCACGCGCTGACTCCACCGTGATCGCCTCATTCAATCTGCTGAAGGCTATGGCCTCCTACATGCATATATTCATGCCCTTCTCGGCTGAGAAGCTGTGGAGGATGATGGGTCTTGACGGTGAACCCGCGCCCTTCTCTGAAGCATTCAACATCGTAACCGGAGTCCAGCTGGGGGAAGTGGAACCCCTGTTCCACAAGGTCAATAAGGAGGAGTTGCAGGAAAAGCTGGAGGAAGTCCGAGAGAGGGGAGAGGTTCTCTCGGCTAGAGAATGATTAGCTCCCCTTCTCAACCCTCACCCTTATCTCGACCTCTCCAGAGGCTATGGGATGTCCCGGCTTCAGCGCCTGCACCACTACTACGTAGGTGGTGTCCTCGGTCACATTAGCGCTCCAATCCAAGACGGCCTTGCCCTCAGAATCAGTATGAGTCACGGAGGTCACGGTGGCGTTGGGTCCCATGGTGAGGGCTATGAGCTTGGCCCCCTTGACGGGCTTCCCCTCCATCGTTACGGTAGCATACACCTTACTGGAGACGGTGGTGTACTGCTTCTCAGCCGTCACATTGATGAAGGCGGACAGGTTTTCCTCCGTCTCTAGGGTAATGTTCAGAGGAGCGCCCCCGAACACGTTGAAATAGGCATCTTCCTCGACGGTGCTACCGAGATTTGCCACCACCCTCAGCGAATAGTGGCCTATTCTGTACCTTCCTTCATCGATCGGGATGGTAGCGCTCACTACTTTGCTTGGTTGCAGGCTCTTGGACTCTATGGTCATGTTCCTCTCGAGGTCCACGACATCCACTCTTACGGATGACGGAGGGCTGGGAAAAGACACTGTGAACCGGAGTTCTCCCCCTAAGGGGACCGTATCCTTGTTAAGAGAGATCTTGAACTTAGGTGCCGTTACCACCGGCCAAGATAGGAGCAGAGCCACGAAGACGAGATTTAGCAGTAGAACTATCTTGGTCTTGGTCTCCATTCCTCGGTCCCATGGTAGGGAAACCTCCCTTAATTAATGATTATCGTTCCCACGAACTTTTATTTTCCTCCAGCCGTTTCACCTAGGTGCGTGGTGAACTGATCTCAGGCAAAGGACTGGAAAAGATAGAGAGCCCAAGATACATCATTTTCGGTCCGAATGCTCTGGGAAGGACAGCTGAGATACTGCATAGCTTGGGTCTCATCGGGACGGCCGTGGTGGTCAGCGGATCCAGCTTGACGGCCAATGTGGCTAGGGACCTTATCGACATGTTGGAGAGTGATATGAAGGTTTACCACGTCGTAGCCCGTCAGGGAGGTATAGATGATGTCCTCGAGGTTATCAAGGAGGCGGAAGAGAGGAACGCCGACTTCCTAATAGGGGTGGGAGGCGGTAAACCCCTAGATGTCACTAAGCTAGCTGCAGCTAAGCTCGGGGTCAGGTACGCCGTGGTCCCCACCTCAGCGAGTCACGACGGAATCGCATCGCCTGCGGTGAATTTCTCCCTGTCAAAGCAGGCTGAAACCAGATTCGGTGGGGTTAGAGGGATGGAAGCACCCACAGCGGTTATTGCCGACACCCGGGTGATAAATAAAGCCCCACCTGAGACATTCAAATCCGGATTCGGCGACTTGGTGGCCAAGTTCACGGCCGTGAGGGATTGGGAGTTAGCTCATAAGCTGAAGGATGAACCGTATAGCGAGTATGCCGCCTCGATGTCGCTGCTCAGCGCCAAGATAGCGACAGATCACGCCTCTGAGATAAAATCGGGATTGGAGGAGTCCACTAGGATCTTGGTAAAGGCATTGATAGGCAGCGGCGTGGCCATAAGCATAGCCGGGAGCTCGAGGCCTGCCAGCGGTAGTGAGCACATGTTCAGCCACGCCTTAGATGCGATAGCTGTCGAGGAGGGCGTCAAACCCGCACCTCACGGGATACAGGTGGCCTTGGGAACGATAATGATGGCCTACCTCCAAGGTCAGGATTGGAAATGGATAAAGGAAAAGCTCAGAGAGGCAGGCGTACCAACAACAGCGGAGGAAGCTGGCTTAAGACCCGATCTCGTGGTAAAGGCCCTGACAGTGGCTCACAAGATAAGAGACAGGTACACCATACTCGGGGTGACAGGGCTCACCCCAACCGCGGCCGAAAAGCTGGCTAGAGCAACTGGGGTAATACGATAATGATAGAGATCAGGACGCTTATCAGAATTATGGAACCCACGAAGGTCGAGGTGAACTTTAGCGAGTACTTGAGGGCGTCCTCCCTATCCAGCCCGATGGTCACGGCATGCACTCTGTAGGAGAGGTAGGTGAACCAGCCGAGGGATGCTAGGGCCAATATTAAGGAGATTATAGGCGGGAAAGACACAAGATACGAGAATATCTCTGAAAATACGGTTAATAGAAGACCTCTCCAAGTGGAACCCTCGCATGAGATGACCCTGCCCGGTGATATCATCAGCACCAACGTATTGAGGACCCCCACAATGGTGAGCGGAAGGGAGCAGAGGGCCATCAGGTAGTGGTATTTCCTGAGCCTCATCCTAGCCCTCCTAGCTACGGAGATCCCCGAGACGACCGAAGATATCCCCCAGCTCACTGCCGTTATGACCCACATGTAGAGGAGCAGGAGCTGTTTCACATGAATGAACATCGCCACCCTCTCCGTCATGACAGAGGAAGAGCAGGCTATCCTCACCCCCAGCGTCGAGAGAGCTAAGGCATCCACAATTAAGAAGAGGAGGAGAGAGACGGTTGCCGGCAGTAAGCTGGCGTTTAATCCAAGATCCCTCAGCTCATCCCTCTTGCCTAGCAGGAACCCGAGCAGATTCATGGGTAGTACCTCCCAGTTGCCCTCGCCAGTTGGTCCATCTTGGAGCCGGGTTTGTTGACTCTAGGTCTGCCTGTGTCGGGATCGCGCCTGAAGGTAACGTCGACGTCCTTCAGGAACTCGTTAAGTCCTTCTCTGGGATCCATGGGCTTGCTGGCGTGACCTTCAACTCCAGGTTGCCCGGAGAAGACCATAATCCTATCAACCACCGCTTCTATTGTGAGGAGGTCATGCTCCACGACGATTACAGCCTTATTCTCTCCCTGAATCCTCCTCCTGATAGCCTTCGCTGCCGCGAACCTAGCTTCTACATCTAAGAACGCGCTGGGCTCGTCTATCAGGTAGATATCGGCCTCTCTACCCAAGCAAACTGCGATGGCGACCTTCTGAAGCTCTCCACCGCTGAGCTCATCCAAGTACCTGTCCAGCAGCCTCTCTATTCCCAACCTCCTGACCACCTCCGCTCTGAAGTATGGGCTTGAGTAGCTAGATCCAGCCACCTTGCGTAGGAGGGACTCCACGGTGCCCTCATACGTGGGTTTCACGTGCTGAGGCTTGTAAGAGACCTTTATGCCCTCGGTCATTACGGTACCCTGATCAGGACTGAGCTCGCCCGCTAGCATCCTCACGAAGGTGGTCTTCCCTATTCCATTGGGGCCAACCGCCACGACCACCTCTCCGGCGTAGACTTCCCCCTCCTCAACATGTAGACTGAATCCATTCAATCTCTTCTCCAAACTGGTGTACACTACAACGGGGTTCTCCGAGATCTCGGGGCTGCCCACCCTAGACAAGAAGGAGATGGGCTCTTCCCTGAATCTGACGTTGTCATCCGGGAGGTACCCGTCCAAGAAGATGTTTATCCCCTCCCTAGTGGAGTGGGGATGACTGACCACCCCGTAAACCCCGGGCTCCCCGTAAAGTATGTGAACGTAGTCGCTGAGGTAATCCAGCACCGCTAGGTCATGCTCCACCAGCATAATGGATTTACCGTCATCTTGGAGCCTCTTTATCAGCTTAGCGGCCCTCATCCTCTGATAGACATCCAAGTAGTTAGTTGGCTCGTCCAACACGTAGACATCAGCATCCCTCACGTAGGCCGCCGCTAAAGCTAGTCTCTGGAGCTCACCACCGCTCAGCTCCCCTACTCTCCTATCCTTGAGCTTACCCAATCCTAGAAAGCCCATTGCTTCATCTAGGACCCCCCTTTCATCCACCTTCTCGAGGACTTCGATGACCCGCCCCTTCACGACTTGAGGTATCTTATCTATCCTCTCGGGCTTGTTCACGACCTTTATCTGACCATCAGCGAGTCTCTTCAGATAATCTTGGAGTTCAGAACCCCTGAAATGTCTTATCACCTCATCCCAATCCGGTTCATCGTCCACCCTGCCTAGGTTGGGCTTTATCCTACCCGACAGAATGGATATGGAGGTGGTCTTGCCCACACCGTTCGGACCCACAAGACCCACGATCCCGCCGGGCCTCACTATAGGTAGCCTGAAGAGGGTGAACCCATTCACCCCGTACCTGTGTACCTCCTCACCCTCCACTGGGGCAGGTAGGTTAACGACAGAGATGGCGGAGAACGGGCACTTCTTGACGCATATCCCACATCCCGTGCACAGCTCCTCATCTATGACTAGGAGATCATCCTCCAACCTGATGGTCTCCTCGACACCCATTCTGACCTCTGGACAGTACTTTATGCACTCCAAGCCGCACTTGCGCGGGTTACACCTATCCCTATCTACTACAGCTATCCTCCTAGCGGGCAAAAAATCACCTCGGGGGGGATACAGATTCCCTCCCGAGGTCGAAGGCTCTCAAATTTAAATCCCTATATCTGGAGGGAGAGACCTCCTCCAAGGCTTCCCTGAGGACACCTTCCGGGAAGGGCAGCACTCCGGTGGCCTGAGCGGCTCCGAGCATCACGGTATTCGCGACTATGTAATCGCCAGCCCTCTTCGCTATGTCGTATGCATTCAGCACCATTATCTGCTTGGGATTGAGGCTCCTCATGAGCTCCAAGATCTCATCGAAGCTGGGTATGGGAAACCTCTCCAAGTACGCCCCCACCGGGGGTATCACGTGGTTGTTCATGACCACCGTGGTCCTTTCCGAGATGTAGGGTGCTTGCCTTAGCCCTTCGAGCGGTTCCAGTGCTATTAGCAGGTCAAGCGTTCCCTCTAGTACGAGGGGACTGGATACATCGCTTCCAATTCTTAACTCGGTTCTTATAGACCCGTACCTCTGAGAGAGACCGTGAACCTCGCTCTGGGCGAAGTTTAGGCCTAGCTTGAGCGCGGCCCTAGCCATCACGTTGGTGGTGAACAGGATGCCTTGCCCACCGACTCCAGCAACTATCACGTTGAACTCGCGCACGCTCATGCTCTCACACCCCTATCTTCTGCTCCCTCCAATTGAGTGATCCCTCCTGAGGTTCGAAAGCTCCGTACGGACAGACAGGAACGCAGGCTCCGCAGCCGAAGCACACTGTTGGATCTATTTCTACCAAAGAGCCGGTGTCAACGAAGGCCGGGCAGGCGAAGGTGTTTATGCAGACCCTGCAGTAAGTGCACTTGTCGGGGTTCACCCTATACGGGACTATCTTCTGCCCCTGTCTCCTAAGCCTAGCCACTGTAAGTAGGGCGCACTCCCTCTTGGTTATCACCACAGAGACGCCATCATGCTTCAGTGCGTCCCTTATCACCTTTTCAGTGGCAGCATGATCGTAGGGATCTACTACCTTGACGTAATCGATGCCTATGGATCGAACGATCTTCTCTATATCTATGGCAGGAGCCTCATCACCCACCGCATTGACCTCCGTACCCGGGTGCGGCTGGTGGCCTGTCATGGCCGTTATCCTGTTGTCCATTATCACCACGGTCATCTTCCTCTTATTGTGGACCGCATTTATCAGCGCCGGTATGCCAGCGTGGAAGAAAGTGGAATCACCTATCAACGCGACCACGTCCTGATCTGTGGCCACATCTATCCCATTAGCCAAACCTATGGAAGAGCCCATCGCGTGAGTGACGTGTTCCACTCTAAACGGCTTCTGGAAAAGCAGGGCGTAGCAACCTATATCGCCCATAAACGCGGCCCTGCCCGCGGCCCTTCTGAGGGCGTACCCCGTAGACCTGTGGGGGCATGCAGGGCACAGGATTGGAGGCCTCGGAGGGACTTTCTTAAGTATTTCTGAGCTTCTACTATCTATTTCGGCGAAGTTAACGGGAAGGACAACTCCCAACGCCTTCGACAGTCCCTCTAACACGGTTCTCATGGTGTACTCTCCGACCCTAGGCATGTGGCCGGTCAACTTACCTAGGACCTCGACCTCAGGCGCGTAGTCCTTGGCTATGGCCTTCACCCTCATTTCTAGGTAAGGATCCAGCTCCTCCACTATCAGCACGGTGTTCACGGAGGAGAGGAACTCTCCTATGTCCTTCTCGGGGAGTGGGAAAGTCATTCCCAGCTTCAGGATCTTGGCGTTCACGTTAACGAGCTTCAGCGCCTCCTTAGCATGGGCGTAGGCGACACCTGAGGTTATGACCCCGAACTCCGCATCGGAAGCTCCCTCTACTTTAGCGTAGGAGGGTGCTACATCTAAGGATATCTCCTTGAGCTTACCCAAAAGCTCCGCGTGATGCTTCCTAGCTATGGCGCCCACTTGGAGGTACCTATCGGGCTCTGGAGGAACAAACTTGCCCTTGGAGAAGCCAGCCGTTATCTCTCCTAAGCGAACGGGACCTCTCTGATGGCTGATCCTAGTCGTCGTCCTCACCATTACGGGTATCTTGTACTTGCTGGACAGCTCGAAGGCTTCCTTCGTTAAGTCCTTGGCTTCCTGAGGGTTGGATGGCTCCAACATAGGTAATCCAACTGACTCGCTGTAATGCCTGTTGTCCTGCTCGTTCTGGCTACTGTGAGCATGGGGGTCGTCCGCTGATACTATGACCATGGCGCCGGTCACTCCCGCGTAAGCTAGGGTGAAGATAGCATCGGAGGCAACGTTGAAGCCTACGTGCTTCATCATGGTCAGGGCCTTGAGACCGGACCACGCCGCCCCCATCGCAACCTCCGTGGCGACCTTCTCGTTGGCCGACCACTCGAAGTATATGCCCACGAGCTTGGCTACTTTGGCTAGGGCCTCACCTATCTCCGTGCTTGGTGTACCAGGATAGGCCGCGGCGACGTTCAGGCCTGCCTCCAAGGCCCCTCTTGCGACGGCTTCGTTTCCGAGTAGCACCTCTAGGGTGTTGGCTGGGGCGAGCAGATCTCCCATAAAAGCAACCCCATGCATTAGGCGCTGAGGTAACTTATAATTGTGCGAATAGCCTCACACATCAGAGTCGAAGTGAATATAACCTCGGAATACAATCAAACCGACGACAATCTTGTGGAATACAGGAAAATTTTCTACCCAATCCAGCCTTTTAGGAGGTTGAAAATAGTGACCATCTTACCAGCGAGTCGGCCGATCTCAGCGCACGGCACGGGGTGGGATAAGCGGGTATGCCCTTCCTCCTCAAGGAGAGGACCGCCTCAAAGGCCCTCGTTCCACCCATTATCACCGGGATTATCGGCTTATCATAAAGATCCCAGAGGTCGTATATCATGCTGGCGAACCTCATGGGATCAGAGAGAGCAGTCTCACAGTGCAGGGCAATGACACCATCTACATCCCTCCTAGACATAAGCACATCCAGCACGCCCCTGTAAACATCGGTCCCAGCTCTACCTGTTATGTCCACAGGATTGGTGGAAAAATTCCCACCTTCCGGTACGAACTGCCTCATCTCCTCAATCAGATCATTGCTGGGCTCGGGTAAGTCAAGAATGGAATCAGAAGCCATCCCCTTAAGGAGCTTTCCCGCTCCCCCGCTGTTGGTCACGGCGATGAAGGATCTACCTTTGATCCTCTTACCGGAAAGTACCAAGGCCATGTCCAAGGCTGTGATCACATCATCAGTTATCGGTAGACTATCCTGAAGTCCCTTCAACTCCTCTTTCACCTGATCTGAAGCCGTGAGGATAACTAAGGGCTTCCTTCGGGCTACCTCTTCGACTGCGGCCTTCAAAGAACCGCCATCCTTAACGCTCTCGGTATGCAGCACCAAGGATCGGGTGCTCCTATCTTCGGCTAGATAACTCAGAACTTCCCTCTCGCTGATATCTAGCTTGTCGCCCAGCCCTATCACCGCTGAGAGTCCGACACCTTGGACAGTGGCTAGGCCCATGAGTGCCATTCCTAAGGTACGGGACTCCGTGACGAGGCCAACTCCTCCCTCAAGCACCTCCATGGGACCCAGTGTGGCGTTAAGTCGGCTCTTGATGTGGAATATACCCATAGAGGACGGGCCCAGGATCCTTATCCCGTGTTTCTGGGCTGACTCGTATACGTCGTAGGAGGAGGGGTCACCTCTCTTCCCAGAAATGACCACGGCGACCTTAACGCCCTTGGCGCCGAGCTCCCCCATGATCTTCGGGATCCTCTCAACGGGCGACACCAGAATTGCGAGATCTATGTCCTCCGTCACATCCAGAACCGTCTTATAGCATCTGATATCGTGTATCTCCGCGTACTTGGGATTCACGGGGAATATGGGCCCAGGGAAACCGTACTTAACCAAGTTGGTGAGGACCTCGTAACCCATCTTGCCGGGAGTCTTGGACACGCCTATAACCGCAATGGATCTGGGCTCAAAGAGCGTCCTCAGTGTATCTTCCTCCACGAAGGAAATCACCTCCCTCAACCTGAGTCAGCGGCAACTGCCCTCCAGATCGCATCTCCGGCGTGATGCAGATTCTTCACGGATCTTCCCCTCTCCTTTATCTGATCCGGTGGTCTGAGAGCCCTGCCTATGGCTATGGTTGCCCCCAACCTCTCGTCGACCACGACTACCAAGTCTCCCTCGTCGAAGTTCCCCATGACCTCCTTGATGCCCGGTCCCATGACGTGGGCTCCGCTGGCTATCGGTTTAACCGCCCCCAAGTCCACCACCACCCTAGGTAGATTGAGACCGAACTTCTCGACGGCCGTGAGGAAGGGTACGAGGTCATTATCCTCAGTGGGGAGCTCGACGAGCACGGGTTCTCCCTCGTAGTAATAGACCTTGGCCACCTTCCCCTTCCATGGAACCTCGAGCACTTGGAGGGAGATCTTCCTCCTCCTGAAGACGTTGCTCATGCTCCTTATCTCCTTGACCGCCCTGTCTATGATGGCCTTACTCTGCTTTACTGTGATCGCGTATTTCCTCCCCGGAATTGCCCTCACCTTTGCGAATATAGTGAAATGGCGCCCGGGCCGGGATTTGAACCCGGGTCTGGGGCTCGACAGGCCCCTATGCTAACCGGGCTACACCACCCGGGCACCGAAGTAGAGGAGGCAACCATCATTATAAATATTTCACCGTTTCCGCCTCAAGCGCTCGTAGACCAGCTTCATCTTCAGGGCGTCCCTCTCTAACAGGGGGGACTCGGAGATCACCAGCCACCGGACATCTTTTTCCACCATGAGCTGAGCTAAGGGCTCGAACTCGGGGCCATAGCCAGATCCCAGTTCGTGGTGCATCCTCTCCCCGTAACCCGACTTGGTGGGCTCCACCTCAGTGAAATGCACGATGAGACCGTCTAACGTGCCTAACCTGCCCTCTATCTCATCTAGGATCCTCTCGTAGTCTTTCCTGCCCTTGATCACGCCTCCATCCCTCACGTGTATATGGGCGAAGTCCACAGTCGGTACGACACCATCAACACTCTCGGCCATAGCGAGCACGTCGTCTAGGGAACCTAGTTGCGAGGGCTTCCCCGTGGTCTCCGGGCCGAGCTCGACTTGGAGTCCTCTGCCCTTTATCACGCTGTTGAGACGCTCCAAAGAATTTATTGCTATCTTCAAGGCCTCATCTCTCCCGAACTTACCGTAGTATCCTGGGTGGAATGTGATGTGCCTTGCGCCCATTCTATGGGCAGCCACGGCCGCGGATAAGATTCTCTCAATGCTTGCTTCCCTCTTTTTGGGATCCTCGGATGCCAAATTTATGGCATAGGGTGCGTGAAGTGAGAGCATTACGCCGTTCTCCTCTGACTGCTCCCTTATCCATTTAAGCAGTTCTTTGTTCTTCGGAACCGACCTGACGGCTTGGTATTCCATCCCGTCCAGCCCTATGCTCCTCAGATACGTGAATGCCTCCTCCTTAGGGGCATCCAGTGGGTAACCAGCTGGCCCAAACCGGGTTCTATCGATGTCCATCCCTTCCTCGATCTCCCATGTAAGACATTATCCTTACGCCCCCCTCTTCTCCTTTTACTGTTAAAAGTGTTGATATAGGGTGGAAGGGTTATATACCCCTTCCGGTTCTATATAGTGGGGTCGCCCGGCCCTTGGCGGGCTTAGCCCGATGTGCGGGCTATGGCCTACCACCGAAGTGGAAGGGGCCCTAAATTGGCCCCGATCTCGGGCGTCCTCAGGACGCCTCCCTCCGGACACCGTGCCGGGCGACTCCCCGCACCTCCACCTCCTTCGGTGATAGCATGGCATGGTTCCTGAGGCCTGATGCTTTCTCGGCCTTCGAGAACGAGGAGATAAGGGACACGATACCGAGGTACGTAAGAGTAGTGAGGAGGAAGGAACCTCCCCTCTTCAGACTGACTCAGAGGATATTCTTGGATGTGGGCGACGATCCTTGGGCCACTCACGACGAGGGACTCCAGATACTCTCGAAATGCGTGTTAGAGGGAGGATGCCCTAATGAGAAGAGAGATGGGAGAACCTCCTTGCTCGAACTCAAGGCACTCCTGGCCAAGGATCTGCTCCGGGAGTGCAGGCTGTGCGAGTGGAAGTGCGGTGTGAACAGACTTGAAGGGAAGATAGGCGTCTGCAGGGTCCGGGACTCACGGGTGGCGAGCGCCTTCATTCACATGGGAGAGGAGGCCCCTATAACCCCCTCTGGAACTATATTCTTCACCGGATGCAACTTCAGATGCATCTTTTGTCAGAACTGGGATATATCTCAATTCCCCGAATCAGGCAGGCGTGTGGACGAACGGGAACTTGCGTCTATTATGGACGAGCTGAGGAGGCAGGGCGCCAGGAACATTAATCTGGTCGGAGGAGAGCCCACACCCAACCTCCCCTTGATAATCTCGTCCCTCAACCTCGTCAGGGAGGACTTCCCCGTCGTGTGGAATTCCAACATGTATATGAGCGAAGAGGCTATGAAGCTCCTGCTCGGTCTGGTGGATCTCTGGCTGCCGGACTTCAAGTACTGGAACGATGAGTGTGCTAGGAAGTACAGCGAGATCCCTCGCTCCAGGGAGACCGTAACTAGGAACTTGAAAATGGCGTACGACTATCCGCCCGGGGAGATGGTGCTGAGGCACTTGGTCCTTCCTGGGCACTTGAACTGCTGCACGGAACCCATCCTGAGGTGGATCTCCGATAACATCCCCGACATATTGGTGAACATAATGGATCAGTACAGGCCCGAGTACAGGGCCAGCAAGTTTGACGAGATAAACAGGAGGGTGACTACTGAGGAGATGACGAGGGCCTATCGGCTAGCTGATGAGCTGGGCCTGAAATGGAGATCTGTCAGCTGATCGTGAGCAGGAGCCTGACGATCTTCCATCTCAAGTCCTCTAAGCTCCCCTCATTCAGGACGAAGTAGTCTGCTGCCGCGATGGCGTCCCCCAGATGGAAGGCCCTTATCTCCTCCCTATCCTCACTTAGGAACTCCTCATAACTTTCCTTGTCAAACCCCACCCTCCTCCTCTTCAGTTGCCTCAGGAATCTCAGGTTCTTGGATGCCAGTATCGCTATCGTCACCACCTTGTCGCTGAACCTGCGTTCGAACTCTTCTATCTCCTCCAAGTTCCTTATGCCATTCACTACAAATCCCTTCTCCCCGTCCAACCCCTCTATCCTTTTTATCACCAACTTAGCGATTGCCGAAGGGCCCATCTTACTTCTAAGCTCAATCCCCACCTTTCTCATGTTCTCCCTAGTTACTGGGAGCCCTCTTTTCCTGAGCTCGTCCAGCAATTCATCGCTCATCCTCAAAACCCTGAACCCCAGTTCCTCCTCGATTGCCTTGGCTGCTGCATCTTTCCCGCTTCCGGGAAGCCCCACTATCAGGACTATTTTCCCACTGATCTTTCCCATCTAGGGGGCGGGATCCCGGCATCCATATAAAGATCAGCCCACACAACGTCAGGGTTCATCCGGGGAGAGTGGTTTTAAAGAAGAGCATTTACGGGAAACGGGGATCTAAAAAATGATCTCAGTGATAGAGATAGAGGCTGTAAGTCAGGGTGAGGGTATAGTTCCCTTCACGGGGCCTCCTCTGAGGCGTGCTCTGTTTAAAGCTCTATCATCTCAGAACCCTCTACTGGCAAAGGCTTTAGAGATGTCCTCCAACAAGATATTCATCGAGGCCTTCCTCAGGGACAGGAGGCAGCTACCTTGCGGCTTCCAAGATGATCTCGTATATTCGGGATCTGAATACAGGGGATCGGTCATCATATTCGACGATAAGACTCTCGCAGAAGCCGTGAAGGGATGGATTTACAAGAAACCCACCATAAAGATAAGGGATGTGCTATTTAAGGTGGTGGGGTACTCTTACCAAGAGATAGATATAGAGGACTTCATACAGGATCAGCCTTGCAAGAACTTCAGGATAAGGTTCCTCACTCCCACATGCTTCAGGAGGACGTCGACCCCATACTGCTACCTATATCCTAACTCCAAGATGGTGGTCTCGTCAGCATCCGCGGTCTGGAATGCGCTGTCACCTAAGAAAGGGCCGGAGACTAGGATAATGTCCATGTGGGCCGATTTGAGTGTCGTGGAGACCGGATATGAGTTGTGCACAACGAAACCTGTCGAGATAAGTGAGGGCAGGACGTTGGTTGGCTTCATGGGCTGGGTAAATTACAAGGTGGTGGATCATCCAGAATGGCACTCAGGCTCCCATGAGGAGATGGCCACGTGGCTCAACACCTACCTGAGGTTCGCGGAATTGGTGGGAGTCGGATACATGAGAAATGCGGGATTCGGTAAGATAAGGTTCGAGGTGAAGAGGAGGTAGCTTGTCAGGCGAGGGCCTCCACGGGGAGTCCCTCTATCCTTTCCATGAGCGGGATACCGCTCCTCATCTCTATAGCCTTGTGCCTCTTAGCCCTGAAGATTCTCTTCAGCTCGATGAATACCTGCCAGGTGCTCTCAGCGTCCTTACAGGAAGATATCGCCACAGTGACCAGTCCGCGATCGGGCCACGTGTGCACGGCTGCGTGCGATTCCCCTATAATTGCTATGCTCAGGACGCCTCCCTCCGGCCTCCTCTGACTTAACACGTCGAATAGTGTGAGACCGGATCTCAGAACCGCCTCAACCAGCGCGCTCTGGACGAATTCCACGTCATCGAGCATCTCGGGTTCCACATCGAGGAGCTCACCGACCACATGGAACTCAAAGGCCTTCACCATTTTACCGCACCTCCACCCCCATCTCATGGTGAGACCGCTCTAGCTCTTTAAAAATATTATGAAAAGAGATCTGGAAGCTTTAGAGGAGGGATAGAGCGTTTATATCCGGGTTTATAGCGTCTAGAAGGGTTCCCTAATGAGCTAGGATAACTAAATCGAAAAAGATATTGTTAAACTCTCAATTTCAAGTTCTCACCTGTTTTCTCAAGCTTTAAGCGGTTCTTATAACTATTTTAGTTTGTAAAGATCACTAAAAATGCTCTTTTCATATCAGAACGCTTCTCATCCAATTTATGAGGACTCGATTGGCTAGGAGGGGGGGGGAGGGGGGGGGGGGGGTTTATATAGCCACCGATCTCGGTTCCCCCACCCCTCTCGGGTTCCCTCAAGCGATCCTTCAATCGTCCTCAGAAGAATCTCTCCAAGCTCCCGCTTATCTTGCGCTCTTCCTCCTCAGAGAATCCCCTGACCATCCTCTCAAGCGTGGAGCTCCTGCTATCCAGTTCCGGCTCTTCGCTCAATTTGTTCGCCCTTTCTTCGACCCACTTCCTCAAGACTTCTTTGATGGCCTCTATCATGACTTCCTTCCAGCGGGACATGTCTTCAGGGTCTATCCACTCATCTAGGTCTCTCTTTCCAAGCTCGTTATAGAACTCCTTGGTGTAGGCCTCACCCGTAGGTCTCCTACCTAGTGAATAGAAGATCCAACCCAATGATATCCTCTGGGTTATCTCGGCACTGTCGCCTACTATGGAGAACTCCTCCTCTCTCAAAGCTACGAACTCGTCAACCCTGACAAGCTGACTGAGGTTGTCGTAGGTGCTCTGAGCCTCATCCTCAATAACCCTGATGGCCTCTAGGCTCATTGAGAACTGCTTCCTGAACTCCTCTACTCCCCAGCTTCCGAGTAGAATGTTGATCTTACCCCTTATGTCCATATTCATGTCGTAGAGGTAGGGTATCAGATTGGAGAGAATGGAGTGAATCTCCTCGAGGGGCTTCTCCCCTATGACTGATGAGTTGTCCGACGCTCTAGTGAGGATCTCAGGGTATTCAGAGGAAATAGACGCGAGTTCTTTGGTCCTAGGAAGCATCCTCCTGATTATGGCCGGACCCGACGAAGCATCCAGCATTATTATGGGATTTTGCGCGAAGGCGGACGCCGTACTACCACCGGCCAGCCTGCCCAAGGTCCACAGGGAGTCCACAACCCTCCAATCTCCCCCATCATCGATTAGGACTAGGGGATCAACCCTACCGACCCTAGGCCTGTCAGGAGATGGGATCAGGTTAACAATGAAACCGGAGCGGACGCTCTTTCCGTCCACCTCATATTCTCTGGTGGCCAGAAGGGACACACCCGCCCTCATCTCAATTATCCAAGGGGACTCCTCCTTTATGGCGCTGGCGAGGTAGTCAGCGTACTTCTCCCTTTCAAGCATGCAGGACATTAACCACCCGGCACCCCCCGGGTCTCAACATACCTTCCGATGAGGACTATATAACCATCACCCAAGCTACTGGCCCCTCATAAACCTCTCTATGTACCTCGCGTGGAAATCCATACCCTCCAACTTAGCTATCCTGACAGATAGGTCTCCGAACTCCTTCACCAGTTCATCACTCCCCCTAACCGTCAGGACCGACTTCATGAAGTCGAACAGGGTTAGAGGACCTCTGAACCTGCTATACCTGGATGAGGGTAGTCTCTGGGGTACACCGAGGGCATAATCCGCTAGGGGAGATGGAGTGTCCCAAATCACAGCTCCAACATTGGTGAACCTCAGCTCCTCACCAGGATCTCCGAGCACGAGCACTCTGGCCGGAGATATAACATCTACGGCCTCCTCTACTTCCCTCCAGCTACCTAGCACTAGGACACTGGCGTCATCGACGGCGGGCATGGAGAGGCCATCCAGTATCTCCTCTATCTCCTTCGCGATATCATTGGCGAGAGCCTCATCCACCGTTAGCACCATTAGGAATGTATCTAGTCCGTGCTCGGCTTGAGACACCAACTCCCAAGCCACCCTCTCGGCGTCAACTCCCCTTCCGACGACGACCACGTGTTCGACAGGAGAAGATGGGAAGTCCACCGCTACATCTGGGGAGACCATTCTCTTGGCTACCATGAAGAGCAGATCCCCTGTTCCGAATATCTTCTGGACCTCCTGTATCGTCGTAGTTCCGTAAGCCATGGCGGCGACCGCCACGGGACCCCCGATCCTGTACATCTTCTTGACGCCTGAGAGCTTCGCGGCAGCTAGGAGATAGGGACTGACCTGACCGCCAGCAAGAGGTGGGGTGAATACGTAGATCTGATGGACGCCAGCCACTTTCGCGGGTACGGCGGTGTATATCAAGGTGGAGAAGTAAGAGAACCCCTCGCCTTCCGGAACATGAATTCCTATCCTCTCAAGGGGAATCCACCTGACGCCGTACTCACTCTCATTTCTCCTCACCACGAAGTCCTCCACCCTTTGCATCGAGTAGAACTCTCTAACTCTTTCCACAAGCTCCTCGATGGTGTCTAGGTCTCGGCCGATCTGGGAGAGGGCCTCATCCATAGCATCTTCACTTACCTGAAACTCCTCCGGTGAGAGTTTAACGCCATAAAGCCTCTCAGTGAACTCGGATACGGCCTCGTCCTCTCTCAACTTGATCTGCTCTATAATGGGCTTCACCGATTCCCTGAAAACAGCCAGATCTATCTCACGGGATTCCAGTTCGACTAGGAATTTCCACGCATCCTTACCTTTCAAAATGCGCAGGGGTATCACCCTGCCTTATGATCGGGCTATCCTTAAAATGATGGGCGCCCTCTACCTAAGGGGGGATGAGATAGCCATCCCAGAATGAGGGGACTTTAAAAATGATTTACCCAGGGGTAATCGACCCCCACCTATAGGGCATGATACGGGCTGAAATATCGCTTGTCAGTACGCAAGGATCAAGCCTTTCTCCCTATAGGCTCTTATGACCTTCATCAAACCTTCTTCCAGCTCCACCTCATACTTGAACCCCAGATCCCGCTCAGCCTTCCTCGTGTCAGCGAGCGTCCTGTAAACATAGTTCTTTATCGGGTTCTCCCTGTACTCCAGCATCAGATCGAGACCCAAACTCCTTATCAGCTCAGCTAACTCATTAAACGAGGTCTCCTTTCCGGTACCAACGTTATAGACCTCGTAATCTTCACCCCTCTCCCAAGCCATCAGGAAGGCCCTGACAACGTCTGTTACGTAGATGAAATCTCTAGTCTGCTTCCCATCACCGTATATGACGAAGGATCTGCCCTCCAGCGCGGCCCATACCATCTGAGAGGCCACATTAGCGAAGGAACCCTTAGGCCTTTCATTAGGCCCATAAACGCTGAACAGCCTCAGTCCCACGCTTTCCACCCCGTACAGCTCATGGTAGACCTTAGCCAATCTCTCTATCCAGTACCTCCCCTCAGTGTAGAAGTCGGTCGGGAAAACGGGCATATCCTCGGTGAACGGAGGATCATTCCCGTTATATAGGGAGGATGTTGACGCGTAAACGACCTTTGCACCCGACTCCTTGGCATATTCGAATATGGCGACGGCATCCCTCACCGCAAGCGAGAGGAGATCAGGATTCTCTCGATACATCGGGCTCGAAGAGGGAATGCCTAAGTGGAAGACTACATCTACGGGCATCAATTTCCTGACGGAGGAGGAGGTCCCCTCCAAAAGTGTCGCGCCCCTTTCCTTGAGGAGGTTGGCCACCTCCCTCGATCCGGTCATGAAGTTATCGATAACGACTACCTCGGCTCCATCCTTCAGGAGCTTCGCCGTCAAGTTGCTGCCTATAAACCCTGCTCCTCCAGTCACAACAGCTCTCAATCGAAGCACCCGGATTCCACCCAGCGATAAAATAATAATGTGAGAGGTGTTCAAGAGGACTTGATTACCTCAATGAGGTCATCAGTCATCTTGTCGGCCTGATCCATGGTGACTGTGAGTGGAGGCTCGATCCTCACCACGTTTCCAAACATGCCGCCGGTCCCTATTATGTATCCCCTCTTGAACATTCCCTCTTTTACCTTCTTCGTGAGCTCCGGATTCGGCTTCTTCCCGTTCTTGACGAGCTCAATCCCTATGAAGAGACCTCTCCCCCTCACCTCTCCTATGGCTGGGAGGGCGGAGTCCCTGAGCTTCTCCATTATGAACTCTCCCACCTTATGGGCGTTCTCATGCAGCTTCTCCTCTAACATGACCTCTACCCCAGCGAGTCCCGCTGCGCATGCTACCGGGTTACCAGAGAACGTCACATTGTGATCTCCGGGCTCCCAGGCCTTGTCCACCTCCTCCGTCGTCATAGTGCCGGCAAGTGGAAGTCCCGCTCCCAAAGCCTTGCCCATGGTCATTATATCGGCTCTGACATCCTCCCACTCGTGGGCGAAGATCTTACCGGTCCTCCCGAAGCCGCTCTGCACCTCGTCCATTATGAGGAGGACATCGTTCTCCCTAGCGATCTTCTCGAGTTCCTTTAACCAGCCATCGGGTGGGACTATTATCCCTCCCTCACCCATCACCGGCTCCATTATTATTGCGGCCACGTTCTCTGATCCCAGATGGTACCTTATGTACTCGTCTACCTTCTCTAAGGTGTAGCTCTTACAGGTCTCCACATCTCCCGGGAACCGGAAGCAGTAGGGGGAGGGGAGGTGCACAACACCGGGATAGTTAGCGAAGTGACCCAAATGCCTCTTATACTTTCTCTCATGGGTGAGCGTGAGGGTCAGAGCCCCCCTACCGTGGAACGCGAAATCGAAAGCTATGACATAGGCGCCGGTCTTACCCTGAACCTTCACCGAGTACTTCTTGGCCAACTTTATTGCACCCTCCACAGCCTCAGTACCGCTGTTAGCATAATACGTCTTTTTGAGGTCCCCAGGAGCTATTTCCGCGAGCTTCTTGGCAAGCTCGAGAGCGGGAACGTTGTAATAGATCATGCCTATGTGGGCGATCTTCTCCATCTGCTCCTTAACGGCGTTGACTATCTTAGGATGCGAATGACCGTAGTTAATAACTCCGAATCCCGAGAAGAAGTCGAGATACTTGTTCCCATCGACATCCCAGATTTCAATTCCCTTGGCCCTTTCTAACACAATAGGGTATATTATTGGGTATGCACTCTGGAGGTAGGCCCTCCCATCCTCAACACTCAAGATATCACCTGAGAAAGCCCATTGGAATTAGTGATAAACCTAACCTCTAGCCTTATGATCTCGCAAAAAGGGTGGAGGAATAGGGTCCTCATCACTTGATTATGCCTAAGTACAGCTTAGCGAACTGAGGATGCTCCAGTAGTTCTTTGGCTTCCCCTTCATATCTCATAGTCCCGCTTACTAGAAGGTATCCCCTATCCCCGACCTCCAGCGCTCTCTTTGCGTGCTGCTCGACCATAACTATGGTCTGGTGATATTCATCTCTTAGCTCAACCACCTTGTTAAGGACCTGCTTCACTAGGATGGGAGCTAGGTCGGTAGTCATCTCGTCCAACATGAGTACTTTGGGCCTTCTCATAAGGGCCATCCCTATTGCAAGCATTCTCCTTTCTCCACCACTCAAGGTTCCTGCTTTCCTCTTCCTGAACTCCCTCAGCCTAGGGAACATGTCAAGAATCTCCTCGATCCTCTCAGGAACCTCTTCCCTAGGTAGAAGGTAGCCCGCTATCTTCAAGTTCTCCTCGACGCTCAATCCCGAGGCCACATTCCCCAGCTGGGGCAGGTACGCTATACCCATTCTAGCCTTCTTATAGGCCGGGACCTTAGTGACATCCTGTCCCTCGAAAAGTACTTGGCCCTTGTGAATGGTGGCTATCCCCATTATGCTGTTAAGGAGAGTGGTCTTGCCCGCGCCGTTAGGCCCAACAACCACAGTTATCTCTCCCTCTCTCACTTCGAAGTTTATGTCGAACAGTACTTCTAACTTTCCATATCCAGAATACAAACCCTTCGTCTCCAGTATAGCCATAAGATCACCCAACCCTCATCCTATGTATATCTCGATTACCTTGGGGTTATTCGCGACCTCGTCAGGCAGTCCCTCTGCGATTAAAGTCCCCCTATCAAGGACGTACACGTAATCAGCGAAGGGCAGGGCTATATCTATCCTGTGCTCTATCAGGAGGAAGCTGACATCCCACTGCTTCCTGAGGTTGCTTACGTAAGTCAGGATCTCACCAGCGTAGGCAGGATCCACTCCGCCTATTGGCTCATCGAGGGCTATTAGCTTAGCTCCCGTTGCGAGGGCCCTAGATACCTCTAGCATCTTAAGCTGACCTCCTCCCAAGGTGACAGCGAGCTTATCCCAGTGATCCTCTAGTCCCACGTGCCTCAATATCTCAAATGCCTTCTTCACCTTCTCCTCTTCCTCTTCTATCCATAGAGATTTTATAGGAGCCTTCAGCGGACTCTCCCCTGAGTGGCTCATAGCCGCAAGTACGTTCTCTAGGACGGTGAGCCCCAAGAAGGGAGCGGGGATCTGGAAGGTCCTAACGAAACCAGCCCTGTAAACTTTGTGCGGGGGCCAGCCCGTTATATCAACGCCATCGAATATTACCTTACCTCCATCAGGCTTTAGCACACCAGTACATGTGTTGACGAAAGTAGATTTACCGGCACCATTCGGACCCATGAGCATGGTCATGGAATTTCTTTTGACTTTTAGGGAGACGTTGTTTACTGCTATGAGACCACCGAACCTCTTGGTGAGGTTCTCAGTGATCAGTACGTACTCCTCCTTACTTTCAGCCAAGAGCACCACCACTCATCCCGGCCATCTGATTAAAATAAATGCTTTACCAAGTCTAAAGTGCGAGATGTTAGTCGTAAAAAAGGAGAAAAGGTTTGAGAGGGATTAGCTCTTGCCTAAGAGCTGGAGGAACCAGTCGTTCCAAGTTATCTTTCCAGAATCAGCGTGGTAGGTACCAGCGAGCTTCCAGACCCACTTGCCGCCTTCTTGGGTAGGCATGTAGAAGAAGTAGTCGGCGCTAGCCCTGTCTCCGTTCTCATTGAGCACTATTATACCGGAGGCACCGTACCAGTGCTCCCCTATGGTAGGCAGCGCCTTAGCAACGGCGACCGGGTCATAGGAGTCCACCAAGTCAAGTGCCACGGCGACCGTCCACAGGGCATCGTAAGCAGCGTAGGCATAGCTATCGGGCTCCCTTCCTAGGGTCTTCATCACATAGTTCTTCACCTTCTCCTTGATCTTGGTAGCGGCTCCGAATATGGGACTCACGAACTTGGTCTCGTAGGCGAACTTAGCCGCATCAGAGTTGTCAGTTATCTCGCTGAGCAGAGCGGTTCCGTCGGATCCGACCCAAGGAACCTTCTTGAGTGAGTCGTACTGAGCAGCCACGGCGGCGAACTGCACGTATTCGTTGAATCCTATGAAGGAGACGCCCACCTTGTCAGCCCCATACTTCTGAATTAACTGGCTCACTATGGAATCGAGCTGCGACACTACGGCGGAGAACTCAGTAGCCTGAGGATCATACCTTATACCCTTGCCGTTCTTGGCGCCCCAAATCTCTCCGGTCTCACCGTGGGCCTTCAGTATCTTATCGAACTCCTCATCTATCTTCTCAGCTAAAGCAGTTCCCCACTCATCACCCCTCCAGACTTGTACCAGGTACCTAACTCCCAGCTGATAGAGAGCCGTAGCACTAGCAGGACCCTGTATCTCATCGGTAGGACAGTACCTGTAGATCATATCTCCGGATATGGCGAGCCTCGGAGACGTGGAGGACTGAGATATCAGGAGCAGTTTGTTGGAGTCCACATAGTTCTTGAGTTCCTTGACCTCGGCACTGCTCATAGGCCCTATGAATATCTTGACTCCCCTAGAGTGGAGAGCCTGCACCTTATCCAGTGCGGTCTTTGGATCGGTTGCAGTGTCCTCATAGTACACTTTTATGCGCCAGTCCTCTCCCCTAGCAGCGAGCCAGTCATTTATCTCCTTCTCGGCCAACTCAAGAGCGGCCTTGCTGTTCTCTCCGTATGAGGAGAGACCACCGGTGAGGGCCAGCAAGGCCCCTATCGGGACCTCACCCTTGAGCCCTGCGGCAGCTGCTCCTGCCTTAGTTATCGTCTGGGTTATGGTTACAGTCTTAGCTCCAGGAGCTCCAGCGGTTACAGTCGTGGTGACGGTCTTAACGCCTCCTCCTGCCCCACCTGCAGCCCATCCGATGCCTATCCCTATAATCAGGAGTATCAACATGAGGGCGTATGCTGTCTTGTCTGACATATTCATCACCTCGGGGTTTAAACCCCGCTGAGGGTCATATCATCCCTTTTATTTTAAAATGATTATGGCCGCATAGCAGCAATAAGCTATTGGACATGGCGAATTATATTGAAGAGAGGTGCTCCCTTTGACAGTAATTGTATCTAGGGAGGCTTGAAGTCGATAAGAGAAGCTCAGCTTCAATTCACCCAATCTCTGCAAAGGGACCCGGATGCGCCCTCGGCGCAGCCTACAGCAATTATGTTTTTAACAATCCTGAAGGGAGTTGAGAAGAGTGGGTTAAGTTGGGGTGATCCTAATGCAGATTCTCGCTGGGCCGATAGTACAGATCCTTATGACAGCAATAGGCTTCTCAGGCGGGCTGGCCTTGGCTGCCGCTGGAATAACTCTAATATATATGACCACAGGCACCTTCAATTTCGCTCATGCCTCTATGACTGCATGGGGATTCTACATAGTATTCTCATTGTACAAGGTTCTGCTAGGGGGGAATCCCTACTTATACTTCCCAGTGGCATTCATATTCTCCGGTCTTCTGGGAGTCATCACCTATCTAGTAGTAAACAGGTGGCTATTGAAGAGAGGGGCTGACATGGTCACCCTAATGATGTCGACACTGGGCGTCGATCTCGCCTTCTTTGCATTCATTAACATATTCGCGGACTACCTGACAGCCACATATAAGGTCAACACAAGATTGATCGTCTTGACCACTGAGGATATAATATTAGGTAAGATAGGTACCTTCCCTTTTAAGGCAATAACGATAATCTCGGTCGTGATAGTCGTGGGGATGGCCCTATTCTTCTACCTACTCCTGAACAGAACCAAGTTCGGAATAGCCTTCAGGATAACGGTAGAGAATCCGGCTCTAGCCTCGATACTGGGGATAAATACGGAAACTATTTACCTCTTCGCGTGGTTCATGGGAGGAGCGATGGCTGGGCTGGGTGGAGCCATATTGTCTCTTGTGATCAGCGGTACACCTACCGTCGGGAACACTGTGATCGTACCAGAATTCGCCGCATCAATAGTAGGAGGCCTCTACTCGATATACGGTGGGCTAGTTGGAGGATTCCTAATTGGTCTCAGTCAGAAGCTGATAATAAACTGGTTGGGAAGCGTACTGGGAGGCAACATAGTGGTTTACGAGCCCATCATACCTCTGCTCATAATGGCTGCGACGCTTCTGCTCTACCCAGAGGGTCTCGCTGGCATAGATTGGAGGAGGATCTTCTCGAGATCGAAATCTAGCAGGAGGTGATAGTTATGATGGAGGGCATACTCGAGTACCTCTACAACCCTCTTGTACTGAGTATCCTAGTAAACATGGCTGTATTCCTCATAGTTACCTTAAGCCTCAACTTAGAAACCGGATTTGCGGGCATTCCACAGTTCGGTAGGGTGTTAGCAGTCATAGCTGGGGCTATAGGTGCAGGTGCGATAGCGGGAAGGATGATGGCAGCGATGATGGGATTACCCGCAGGTATCGAATACGTAGGGGATCAGAACTTCGTGATTGTAGGAGAGTTGAATAAAGCCTTGGAATCAAATCCTCTCCTATCGATAGGGGCTCTCATTCTGAGCTTGGCTGTAGCGGCGGTAATGGGAGGTATAATGGGCTATCTAGCATCCTATCCAGCGATAAGGTTGAAAGAAGCCTACTTAGGCATTACCTTGTTGGCTTTTGGCGACGCACTCCAAATAGTGGGAATGTATTACGATCCCTTAGCAGGTGGAACGGCGGGAATAGTAGTTCCCGACGTCTTCAGGTTCGTGGGGACAGGAGAGATAAGGTTCCTCAGCAGCACATTGATAATACTGGGTATAGCTATCTTGGTATACTTGTATGTCCAAAGTTTAGCTAGATCGCCCTTCGGCAGGGCCCTCAAGGCTATGAGAGATAATGAGCTCGCTGCTAAGGTATACGGCAAGGACATTGTAAATTTGAGGGCCAAGACCTTAATCATAGGAGGCGCGCTTGCTGGGATGGGAGGAGCCCTCTGGACCCTTTACACCGGAAGCTTCAAAGCCCTCACCTACAACAGGCTTACTTGGACCTTCTGGCCTTGGGCGTTCATGATGTTAGGAGGCACCGGAAATAACCTCGGGATAGTCCTCGGTACCTTGGTATTCTCCACTGTCAGAAGTCTGATCTATGCATACAAGACCGAACTGACAGCATTCATACCAATAAATCCAAATTGGCTTGAATACCTCCTGATAGGCGTCATAATAATCGCAATTGCTCTATTCAGACCTCAAGGAATACTTCCAGAGAAGCCAGAGCTACCGCTGTCGAGGAAGAAGATCGAGAGCATAAGGGCCTCCCTCGCTAAGGGAGACTGAGTACCCCATCCCCACTTTTTCCCATCAACGTGGGAACTTCGTCCTTGACACCTAGTCTGGGGAGCAAGCACCTCACTAAACTACCCCTCCTATTTCCCGTTATGAATAGAGGGGATCCACTCCTTCTGACCTCATCTAGGAGAAGGTCCGTCCCTTCGCAGGAGTCGGGGAGGTACATCCCTCCGACTCTCTTGGAAAACTCGTATGACCACTCTCCAGCCACGGCAACCTTAGAATAGTCGACCCATCTCTCCCTCATCATTTTGAGAAAGGCCCACGTCCTCCCGGGTCTGTCCCTTCTGAGCTGAATGAAGATGAAAGGTCTTTCACCTAACCATCTCACCAAAAGGGTCGCGCTATCCGGATCATTAACTTTAGATGCGTTGAAATAAACTATCCCGTTAATCTCCCTCCACCTAAGCTTCTTCCTGATTGCCTCAAGATAAGCATCGATGTTCGCACTTCCTAACCCGAGAAATTCCAAGATTTCGTTCAGAAGAGCGGGGATCTCAGCACCCGGCAGGTGGGGGTGAGCAGGTCTGACCCTTACGAGCTTCTTAGCTTTTCTACTCATTATATCATTTAAGTGGTCGTTCATCTCACCACTGAACACTATTTCTGCTTCTCCAAAGGAAGAGGCAATGGATCTAGCTATTTTCTCCCTAGTCCTGCCCATCTCCTCCACGTGATCTAGCCTTACATTGGTCACAGCAACGATTTGTGGTTTAACAAAGAGATCGTTGAACACCCTCATCGTGTAGGGGGACACCCCCTGATTCTCTAGAACGCAATAATCCGAATGTGGGACGTTAAGGAGGTTCTCATAAAGCCTAGTGGATCCTCTACGCCTCAGGATCTTGACGTCCTTCCCGATACAAAGGAGAGGAAGCGTACCAGTGACCTTGCAGAAGGAGGTCTTCTCCCTGTAGACTACCTCACTGTGCAACGAAATGGATAAGCTTGTCTTCCCCCTAGTCCCTTGGACGGAGATCCTCTTATCAGCTATCCTCCAAGGCGGGTCGCCCATTCGATCCCCTCACACCTTTAGAAAATTAACTAAAATAGAGGTCACGAACAGCTGTAAAGTAAAGAATATTGCCGAAAAAGCAGCTGTCAATACCGGTTCTCGCGATGTATGTATGTCATAGGATAACAGTCCAGGAAGCGTGGAAATCAAGAGATACTCGATACTCAAGGAGTTGAGAGTCGTAATGAGAACGGTGACGGAGCTGATGATGCTCTGAAGAAAGAACATCCTCATTCCATAGAACAAGAATTTCCTGTATGCCAGCTCCCCCACTAAATACGACGTTATAGAACTTACGATGATCACCGGAATCGATTCGGGCATTAGCGAGGAGAAAGAAGCCAGCAAAGGAATGGACAGGGACACAGCCCTGAAGCCGAACCTTTCATACGCAACCCATACAATAGAAAGCGCAACGATCAACGATGCATAAGCCATCATTACTCCTTCCATCTCCGCTAGAGCCTCCGAATCACAAATAACAGTTTATGTCAAAAGGCGAAATTCGAATCGTGATGTTAAAGACCTTAGTATTTAATAGCTTTCGGACCTTCATATCCAAGACCCTTCAAGGGGGGATATCCTATGTCTACTGAACTCAATCCATGGGAAGTTGCCCTTAAGCAGCTTGATAAGGCTGCTAAGGTTATGAATCTCGATCCCGGACTACATGCGATTTTGGCCAAGCCCAAGAGGGTCCTCGAGGTGGCCCTCCCCGTCAAGATGGATGACGGATCCATAAAGGTCTTCACCGGGTGGAGGGTCCAGCACAACGATGCTAGGGGGCCCCACAAGGGAGGTATAAGGTACCACCCCAACACCGATGTGAATGAAGTCAAGGCCCTAGCCATGTGGATGACTTGGAAGACCGCCGTCGTTGATGTGCCCTTCGGCGGTGCCAAGGGAGGAATCCAGGTAGATCCCCACAAGCTCAGCCTAGCCGAGCTGGAGAGGCTCACTAGGAGATACGCCTACGCAATAGCTCCCATAATAAGTGTGGACGCTGACATCCCCGCTCCCGACGTGTACACCTCACCTAGGGAAATGGCTTGGATAATGGACACCTACAGCATGCTCAAGGGCTACCCCGAACCCGGCATAATAACCGGCAAACCACTCGAGGTAGGTGGCAGCGAGGGCAGGGTGGAGGCCACCGCTAGGGGTCTGCAGTACACCGTCGAGGAGGCCCTCAAGGTCCTCGGTATAGATCCGAAGGGAGCCACCGCTGCCGTGCAGGGGTACGGTAACGCCGGCTACTTCTCAGCCAAGTTCATGCACGAGCTCGGTATGAAGGTCGTGGCCGTGAGCGACACTAGGGGTGCGATCTATAACCCCGACGGCCTCGATCCCGATGCCGTGCTCGAGCACAAGAAGAAGACCGGCAGCGTTAAGGACTTCCCTGGCTCCACCCCGATAGCTGCCGATCCTGTAGAGGGTAACAAGAAGCTACTCGAGCTTGATGTGGATGTACTGATCCCTGCCGCCATAGAGAATGTGATAACTAAGGAGAACGCTGACAATGTGAAGGCCAAGATAGTGGCCGAGGCCGCTAACGGTCCGACCACGCCCGAGGCTGATGAGATACTGTTCCAGAAGGGCGTGCTTGTCATACCCGATATCCTCGCCAACGCCGGAGGTGTGACCGTCAGCTACTTCGAGTGGGTGCAGGCTAGGACTAGAGAGTGGTGGGACATAGATACCGTCAGGCAGAAACTCAGGGCCAAGATGACCAAGGCCTTCAGGGATGTCTACAACAAGCACAAGGAAATGAACATAGACATGAGGACTGCTGCTCTGGTACTCGCTGTCGGCAGAGTGGCCAAGGCCATGGAGATCAGGGGCATTTGGCCCTGAACCCTCTCTTCCTTTTTATTCAGATTCGGACTTCAATAATATCACCCCCAGCTGGATTAGCCAAGAAATGCGGGTAGAAAGAGAGAGGGAAAGAAAGTCCCATTCAGTGACTAGATCCAGTTATCTCTGGAGGATCCCCACCTCATGAGCGGATTCGACCTCAGAGACCAATTCCTCCCACAGCCTCTCGTTGAACTCGCAGCTGGGATCTGGTCCAAGGGGATCTCCGTAGTAGGCATACGCCCTCGCCCTGCATCCTCCACATATGTACCTGTAGGGGCAGAAGGAGCAGTAATGGGAATCCCTATCCCTCAACTTGTTGAACAGCTCGTTGTTCTGCCATACGTTTAGGAAACCATCCCTCAGGACGTTGCCTACGACAATGGGCATGAAGACGCACGGTTGTATATCTCCGTTATGCTCTATGGAGCAGTATATCCTCCCTGCACCGCATCCCCCCAGAAACTCCCCGAGAGCGAAGCCGGCCGCCATGTACTCGTCAGGTATATTCAGGTCGGCGAAGTGAGTTGGAGCGAGCTTTCCTCCTTTATCAACTCCCTTCAAGGAGACCACGGCGTAGATGGGACTTGTGGAGAAGGCTTGTAGTTCCCCTGAGGTCAGCTCTTCGTAAAGTAACTCAAGTATTTCATACCTCTCCCTCGGGGACAGGTCCATCTCAACGATCTCCTTCCCTCTACCAGTCGGTATGAAGTTGAAGGCTATGAAGCGATCGACCTTCAGCTCCTTCGCTAATTCTATCATCTCCGGGAGCTGCCTGTAGTTCATCTTAGTGACGGTCGTAGCGATGCCCACCTCCAGACCCGCGCTTTTCGCGTTCTTGATGCCCTGCACTGACCTCTCCCATGCTCCCCTCACCCCACGGAACCTGTCGTGGTCCTCTGGGTACGGAGAATCTAGGCTCACCTCGACATACCTCACCCCTATCTGCTTCAACCTCTCAGCGACATCCGGCCTTATCAGGGTCCCATTTGTCGCCACACTGACGTACATCCCGGTTTCAGCCGCCTTTCTGGCCACAATCCAGAAATCTGGGCTCATAAGAGGCTCCCCTCCAGAAAAGGAGAGTGCGGCCACTCCAGCCTCGTCGAGTTGCCTGAGCACCTCGAGCTTCTTATCTAGGGTGAGCTCATCAGGAGCTGGGAAGGGTCCCGCGTTAGCATAACAGTGCCTACACCTGAGATTGCACCTCTTGGTAAAGTCCCACACGACCATGAAGGGAGCGTAAAGTCTCTGGGGCCTGGTGATACCATAGTAAGCTATGCCTAGGAGAACGTTGGCGACTCCCCTCCTCATGTAGGCATCTTTCAGACCATTCCTCAGGGATTCCTCCTCTACACCGAATCTGGACGCTGCCTTGGATAGTATTAAAGTGAGCGTGGAGGAAAGGGTCCTCTCCCTCAAGTTAGTAGGCTCCTCCACTCCCGCGTATATTCCCAGAAGCTTAACGATGTTCTTAGGAGGGCCTAACCTCCTTATAACCGAGCGAGTTAGTGGATTGCCAAGGAGCCTCCTCAGGAAGTAGATCAGATCGTTGACCTCCACTCCACTCGCCCGCTCCTCCATGCTAGGTCCAAACATGGTATATCACAGACTTCGAATAAAATGCTTTCTATTTTTTCCATGACAGACGGTATATAAAATTCTAATAAATAAAACTCCGCATATATTAACTAATTTTTGGAAAAAGATGGTGGTTGCAGCTACGTAAGGATAACGAGGCCTCGTCAACGGAAAGATTATTCCGATTAATGGAATATCGTGTCGGATGGGAATGTTTATAAAGCCATCAAAGGAGCTAGGCCAACGCCTCCTGAGGCGAGTAGTATGTCGACCAGCAAGAAAGTATCCGAGCTAAGACCCGGAGATAATAGCGTCAACGTGAAGGTCCGGGTCATCGAAGCGGGCGAACCCCGCGTTGTAGAGACTAGGAAGGGCCCCCGAACTCTTTCGGAGGCTACTGTTGGGGATGAGACCGGTAGGGTCACCTTGACTTTGTGGGGAGACCACGCTGGAAAGCTGTCCGAGGGACAGGTTGTTGAGCTCCAGAATGCCTTCACCACCGTCTATAGGGGAAAGGTACAGCTTAACTTGGGTAACCTAGGCAGCATAGCCGAGGCAGAAAATTCAGACGTTGTTCCAGCTGATCAGATACCAGAGGATGTTCCAGAGGCCCCCGAGGATTACAGGCCTCCTAGGAGAAGGAGGAGCTACGGAGGGTACGGAAGGGATAACAGCTACAGGGGCAGGCCTAGGTGGTAAGGTCCCACCTAACTTCAATATTTTATTACAATACACAAAATCAGTTTCTCACGCTATAATCCTATCCACTCTCTTCTTATACACATACCTATAAAAAGAAGTGAAATTATATCATTTAATAATGCTGTACTGTATGCTTTCATTCAGTCGCATTAACCAATCTGTCTCAGTGATTGCGCTCGCTTGAAATTTTAACTTGATGATAATTTAAATAATTGTTAAAGCAAAATCTAGTTGGAGCTGATGCACGCTCATGAGATCTAGCTATGTAATATTGGCTTTCTCTTCTGGCGTTTCTGTTCTTACTTTCTCCGTTATACGCGCTTTCCTCACTAGAGGATGCCAAACTGTATCTGAAACCCACGAGCGATACCTACATTTACAAGGAATGTAGGGATTGTAGGATGTTCAATGAAAGTGAACTCAGGGTGGGTATGGAAGCTATTAAAGAAAGAAATCCTTTCGTTCTCTCTCATGTAGAGTATAAGGTGATCCTTAAGGGCCCCTATAGCTCGTTGATCAAGTTCAACCTATCCGAGATACCGCTTGGAGCTGAAATAAAGCTTGCTAGGCTCTGGCTTTACGTTAAGGAACCTCCTGAGGGCGGTCTAAAACTTCTACTTTATGTTCTAAGGGAGAAGTTCAATGACACGGAGACTACATGGATTTACAGGACTAGCAGGGCTCGATGGAAGACCCCTGGAGGATACGCCGAACCAGACTATCTTACTAAGATTAGGATAGACGAGACCCTCTCCGAAGGAAGGTCCGTCGGTTTCTTGGTAGCGGACTACGTTAGGAGGGACCTGAGTGGCCAAATAGAGGACTACAGATTGATAATAAGACCGGATGTCGGCAAGGTGGAAGTCTCAGATTTCGGATCATCGTCGCACATGGGTTTATATGTCGACTTCTACAGCAGTGAAGGTGCTGCTAGGGAGCACAAGAGCAAATATGTCCCTACACTTTACGTCGAGTTCGTCAAACCAACAGCGATTCTGAACATATCTAAGGATAAGGTAACTCTAGAAAGGGGAGGGAGTGCTGAAGTAACTCTAATGGAAAGCGGAACCTTCCTTGGAAGTGTTGGACTTGGATACAGGGTTGTGGAGGCCCCGGGTCTAAAAGTGGGTCCGCTCAAGATTACTATATCCAATTATATCAAGGAACTAGGGTTCTCCGCCAATGTAAAGGTGGAAGCTGGCAAATACGAACCCCTAGGGAAGTATGTGATAGAGTTCTATCCTGATACCTTCGGATATGGGTCGGATGTGGTCGAATGGGGGAGGATCAACCTCACCGTCACCGTTTCAGGAGAAAAGGAAACTGAGACCACATCAACTCCTGAGTCTCAAACCGAAACTGGAACACCTCCAACACAGACATCCGAGATCGGAACAACTACTCAGTCAACCATTGAGACATCTACCACAGAGTTCACGGAGACGGGAACTGGATCGACTAGCGGACCTCAGGGAGATTCGTTAACCCCGCAACCCACAAGTAAAACAGCGATAACAATCACCAAGACTATGACCAAGCCGCGCAGCTTAAGCTCTCTCACAGTAGCACTGGGAATAATTGTAATTGTACTTCTACTGGCAACCTTCCTGCTGATCAGGAGGAGGTAACGCCCCCTACACCGCACTCTTTTTCATTACATCTTACCTTATGAGATAAGAAATTTAACAAATTAAATTGGATATCGAACCTATCGCCCCAACAATCGTTAAATTTTCCTCTTGGAAAGAAGCAAGGTGATCATTTGACTGGACCTAAGGTCGAATTCTCAGCTTGGACTAGGCTCATCCCAGAGTCAGAGATAAGGAGGTTACTGAAGTATAAGGTGAGGTACTATTTCGCTGGGGGCAAACCGGGAGTCCTACCCCTCGGTGCCTTTCCGATGATACTAAACACCTTGGCCCTCCAAGAGCTTGAGAGCATATTTTCCGGAAGGGAGGTCGAGGTGATAGAGGACTACAACTACGGACCGACCGACGGCCTTCCAGAGGTAAGGAAGGTAATGGCCAACATGATGAGGGAGAGGGACGGTATAGATCTAGACCCCGAGGAGGGATGGAAGGAGGTCCTGATAACCACAGGTTCACAGCAATCCATCCATCTGGTACTGGACGTCCTACTCAACCCAGATGATCTGGTGATAGTACCCGCTCCCGTCTACCTCGGATTTGTGAACGTGGTTACCAAGTTCAGGGGGCAAGTGATAGCCGTACCTGGAGATAAGCAGGGGATGATCCCGGAGTACGTGGACAAGGCTATAGATAGGGCCATCAACAAGTTCGGGAGGAAACCCAAGCTAATATATGTAGTGGCCGATTCTGACAACCCGTCCGGAACGACAATGCCGGAGAACAGGAGGAGAGCTCTCCTAGATGTTGCGAAGGATAAGGGGCTGTATTTGGTAGAGGACGCGGCCTACAGGGAGATACAGTTTAGAGGGGAGAGACTCAAGCCCATAAGAGCCCTCGACGAGGATGGGAGCACCGTAATATACATGAGAACCACCAGCAAGGAGGTCGCTGTGCTCAGGGTCGGGTACAACCTCATGCCTCCAGAGGTAAGAGAAGAGGTCGTCAAGGCCAAGGGCTACAACGACCTCTGCACCCCCACAATAACCCAGAAGATCGCCAAAGTGTACTACGAGAGGTATTTCTCACAGTTCATAGAGAGGGTGAGGGAAGGTTACAGGAAGAGGTACGAGGCCATGGCAAAGGCGATAGACGAGGACTTCCCGGATGGCGAGAGGACTGATCCCACCGGCGGGTTCTTCATATGGTGGGAGGCTCTTAAGAAAGATTTCGACTCCAAGAAGTTCTTGGAGGAGGTAGCCATACCCAACGATGTGCTGTACGTTCCCGGACAGGCCTTCTACCCGCTTAAGGGATACATATTCCATCCCGAGAGCGGAGACTTGGTGGATGCATCGAACAGCCCGACCAACGCCCTTAGACTGAGCTATTCCTACATGGAGCCTGAGGTGATTGAAGAGGGCATAAGGAAGCTGGGATCCCTTCTGAAGGATTATCTCTCCTAGAGGAGGTCTTTCCTCACTATTTTTCCTTTACAGGGACATGACGGCGTTCACAAAGTGTTAAATAATTTGCCTCCCGCTCCCTTGGCGGGGGTTTCCCCTATGCCGGATTTGAAGGAATCCATCAAGAGTGGTATCGTGACCATGATGAGGGAGGCTGCTTTTAACGTCCCAAGAGATGTAAAGGAGGCCCTTCAGAGGGCATATGAGATTGAAGACAACCCTGTGGCCAAGGCCAACTTGGAGGCAATCCTCAGGAACATAGAGGTCTCCGGGAAGACCAAGCTCCCTATGTGTCAGGATACTGGAACTCCGACCTTCTTCATTGAGCTGGGAGAGGACTTTCCGCTGAAATCTGAACTCAGGCCCTTAATAGAGGAAGCGGTCAGGATCGCCACGGGCGAGATCCCCCTCAGGCCCAACGCGGTAGATCCATGGACCTATAAGAACTCCGGTGACAACACCGGGAGGTACGTGCCGATCATCCACTTGGAGCTGGTTCCGGGTTCGGAGATGAAGGTAATCTACCTAGCTAAGGGAGGAGGGAGTGAGAACACATCCAAGCTTTACATGCTGAGCCCGGTTCTGGGTTTGAAGGGAATAAAGAGGGCAGTCATAGATGCGATGGTTGATGCCGGTCCGAAGCCCTGCCCACCCATAGTGGTGGGCGTTGGCGTGGGCGGCAGCGCGGACATGGCCCTGAAGCTCGCTAAGAAGGCGACCTTCAGGAGGCTTGACGAGCCCAACCCTGACCCCAAGCTGGCTGAAATAGAGCAGGAACTGCTGGAGAAGATAAACTCCCTCGGGCTGGGGCCCATGGGCTTGGGAGGGAAGACCTACGCTTTAGGCGTCAAGATAGAGTGGGCTCACAAGCATCCAGCCAGCCTTCCCGTTGGAATAAACACTCAGTGCTGGGCGTTCAGGAGATCCGAGGCAGTGTTTGACAGCAACGGGAACATGAAGTTGCTGGTTCCCCCGTGAGGAGGTGATCTTATGGCCGAGTACAGGTTGGAGACTCCTGTATCTGAGGAGGATGTTAGGAAGCTCAAGGTTGGCGATATCGTCTACCTAGACGGGATAATTATAACCGGGAGGGATCAGGTACACAGAAGGGCCTTGGAGCTTGCAGCTAAGGGAGAGAAGGACAAGGTCCCGGTTGACTTGGAGGGAATGGCCCTCTATCACTGCGGCCCCATAGTCAAGAAGATAGATGACGAGTGGAGGATATTCGGGTTTGGCCCGACGACCAGCGCCAGGATGGAGAGCGTCGAGGCTGACTTCATCAGGGAGTTCAAGGTGAGGCTGATAATAGGTAAGGGAGGAATGTTCGAGAGGACCACGCAGGGAATGAAGGAGTATGGCGCCGCCTACTTGGCCTATCCCGGTGGAACTTCGGCTGTGGCTACCAGTGCGGTGAAAAGAGTAGTTGACGTTCACTGGCTGGATCTGGGTACGCCCGAGGCGATGTGGGTCGTTGAAGTCGAGAACTTTGGTCCCACCATGGTCGCCATAGATTCCCACGGCAATAACCTCTACACCGATGTGCTGAGCAAGGCCAAGAAGGTGGCAGAGGAGATAAAGGCCAAGTTCTGAGCTTCCCATATGATAAAACCTCCTCTCTTCTTTTTTGGAACGTATTGAAACGTTCTAGAACATTTTTGGCAACAATGTTTACATATCCTTCCCTTCAGATATATGTGGAGGTAGATATGGCCAGCTTGGTCGAATCATCCATTTTCTCGCTCGAATCTATGGGATTCAAAGTGCTCTACTGGAGGATAGACAGAGGACGGGTGGAGGTCATACTCAAAGCACCAGAAGGAGACTTCACTAGCGCTCTATCTAAGGTGAGGAGGGACCTGAAGGCTAGGAGGGTGGCCTTGGAGGTATCTAGGGAAGGAGGAGAGCTTTTGGTCAGGATGAGCTTCGAGCTCGGGAAACCTCCCAAGGGACTTAAACCAAGGGGCCTGAACGACCTGCTCGCTTGGGGACCTATGCTCTGATCTTCGCTCTCTTTGATGAGATGAGGAGTTCGGCGGTCGCTAATATAGAAGCTATGTCCTCTGGATTCTCAAAATTCATTTCCTCCAGCGTTCTCAGATAGCGAATATATGCTCTTCTGAACGCCCTTTCCTCCCTCATTCCTAGCGGCAATTTGATCCTGCGATATAAAAAGAACGTATAACTAATAAACAATATCTAGGCCGTCCTCTTTTTTCAAATTTTCCCGCTAACTAACGAACCATCTGGCATAACGGCGATTTCCGGAGTTATCCTTGCCTTTCTTAACCTCTCCCTGACGCTGGGATACAAAACCACTAGCTCAGGCTCGAAACCCCTTTCTAGAACTGGATCTAGCTCCCTAAGCCTCTCTAGAAGTTGAGAGACCTCTTCCTCTTTTGAAAAGCTTATCACTGCTGATACGTGTACGCTGGCTCCGCTCTCCAACAGGTTCCTCAATCCAGCCAGTTGAAGGTAAAACCCCTCCTTCTTGGCGCCCGTCAGTTTAGAGAACTGATCAGGGGTTGTTCCCTTTAGAGAGACCCTCACATGAACGTGATCTCTCGTCAGATCCCTAGCATAACTCTTGTCTGATAAGAGTATGGCGTTCGTCTCTAATATGAAGAGGAGGCCACTTCCCTCCAATTCCTCGATCAGTTCGATGAGGTGGTCCCTCCCTATGGTAGGTTCAGCACCGCTGACCCTCACCTTCGAGAATCCACGTCTCTTAGCTCCATCTATCAGGATCTTAGCCACTTCTCTAGCTGAGTAAAACCTGCCTGATTCCGCATTGACGGCATGGCGGAAGCTCCAGCAAAAGATACATCTCAAGTTGCACCCAACGGCATCGGCGGTGAAGATGCCGCCGTAAAATCTGGAGGGGCGGAATCTATAGTATCTCCTGAGCTGCCCCTCCAACGAAGGCTTAGTAACCTTCTCCTCGACGATCCTCGAGAGGGCTAGGGGATCATACCCCCTATCAACGAGAGAGTCTCTTGGCAATGTCCCTCCCGATCCACGCTCCCGAGGCAGATGCTTGGACCAGTCCCCTAGAGACGCCGACGCCATCGCCACCCGCGTAAAGCCCTTCAATGGCCTTGGTCTCTAAATTCTCCTTGAGATCCAGCTTGGCCGTGTGGAGCTTCACCTCTATGCCGTAGAGTAAGGTATGATCTGACGCTATCCCAGGCATTATCTCGTTCATTGCATGCAGCATCTCCAGTATATCCTTCAAGTAGCGATAGGGAAGGACGAAGCTCAAATCTCCGGGAATGGCTGAGGGGAGCGTAGGCTTTACTACGCTGCGGCTCAACCTGGATGGAGTGGATCTCCTCCCCCTCTTGAGGTCGCCGAACCTCTGGATGATGGGCTGGTTCCCCGCTATGTTGTTGGCCATCCTAGCTATGCTGAGGGCGTAGGATATCGTGTCTTTATAGGGCTCCGTGAACTTGGTCGTGACCAGAACTGCGAAGTTCGTGTTATCTGTCTTGAAATTCTCCCTAGCTACCCCATTCACGGTTACAATTCCCCAATAGGATTCAGTGACTACCTCCCCACCCGGATTCACGCAGAAGACCCTCACCCTGTCATCGAAGGTCTCGCTGTAGTAGATCAGCTTCGGCTCGTACAGAACCTCGGTGAACTCCTCCATGACCTCGTAGGGCACCTCTACCCTAACACCGAGATCCACCTTGCCACCCTCCACCTTTATGCCCAATCTCCTTGCCTCTCTGACGAGCCAGCTAGCACCCACCCTGCCCGGGGCCACAACCACGTACTTGGATAAGAGCTCCTCACCATTGGATAGCTTCACCCCCCTGACCTCGCCGTTCTCCACTAGAATGCTGTCGACCGCGATACCGAATCTGAAGACGACTCCCATCTCCAAGAGCCTCTTTCTAAAGTTCATGAGGACTTTGTAGCCGCCATCGCTCCCCATGTGCCTTATCCTGAAGGGGATCAACAGGAGCCCGGCCCTCAGTGCCTTGCTCTTTAGCCTCTCAATGGCTTCTCTATCCTCACCATACACCTTCTTCGGAGCTCCTAAATCCAAGAATACTCTATCTACATAGTCTATCAGCTCCCATACAGCCTTTTCTCCTATGACGCTGGCCAAGTCACCGCCTATGTCCTTGGTGAGGTTGAGCTTGCCATCGCTGAAGGTTCCTGCCCCCCCAAATCCTGACACTATGTCGCAGACAGGGCAGGCCAGGCACTTCCCTATGTTCTTTAAGGGACACTTTCTACCCTCCAAATCCTTGCCAAGTTCAACCACGAGTACGCTAGACTCTGGAGCGAGCCTCTTTATCTCCATGGCGGCGAAGAGACCGGTCGGCCCCGCGCCCACTATGATGACATCCCAATCGCTCAACAGTTTCCCTTTCGGTTCCCGTCAGGTGAGTGATAATAAATCCTTCTCCCTAGAGAGATAGGAGAGGGTCCCTAGGTAGCCGCCTTCAAGCGTGAGCACATCCGTCGCTTCGGGGTCTATGCACTTGGGAAACACGGGACCCCTCTCCCTCATCCTAAGCAGATCCCCGTAGCCCAGCATGTCGTTAAAAGCGGGAACCACCACCAAGGTTCGTGGGAGGTGGTCGCAGGCGGTCTCGGCTATCAACCAGACAGGCACCTTGCCGAGGCCTTTGATCGGAATGGCTGGGTGAACATGTCCCATCACCCCGAACTCGTACTTTGATGATTCGGGCAGAGGGAGGGCGTGACCGTGGAACACCCATATCCCATCTAGAGGGATGC
>JARZZM010000024.1 GCA_030130125.1 Thermoproteota archaeon | reverse complement strand
ACACAAGGGTCCGATTGACGCTATACTATAAAGTCCCCGCACGATCGTTCTATCCAACGAGGGGGTCAGGGGAGGACCACTTCATCATCGCCTCCGGGGGAGCTCAAAAGGGTAAGGTAAGCCGGCCGGCCCTCATCCCCCTAGTTGAATGAGCGTCCTCTTATGTAATCTTTATCGCTTGAAAGTAAGTGGAGTGGATGTATCATGGCTGAAGAGGACCTCCCACCAAGTCTGAGGAACGTGCTTGAGAAGCTCGACAGAGGAGAGGAAGTGAGCGATAAGGAGTTATCTAATGCCTTTGCTGAGCTCAGGAGAGATTTCTTCAAATTAGGAGAAGTTCTACTCTCCGCGAGATTACCCCTATATGAGATGATCAAGCTGGGCATAGAGATGGCGGACGAGGATCTCTTCCTCGCATGCGAAGAGCATGATTCCCTGAGGAGGATCGTCTACAAGGTCGTGAGGATGATGAGCGGGGAGAGTTTGGAGAAGGCGTCCAAGGAGATATTCTCTAAGGACTTGGAGAGAACACTCTTGGGTGCGTTCATAATAAGGAGATTGGGTGGTCGGGGCGGGGGGACTTGAACCCCCGGCCTGCCGGTATCTGTGAGAACGGGCCGCTGACGGAGCGCCACCCGGCGCCCTCTACAGCCGGCCGCTCTGCCAGGCTGAGCTACGCCCCGCCACCTAGATGGGTGCAACCCCCTATATTAATTTTACAGTCCGAGCCGCGCGACAGTCACGACAACTCTCCGAGGGAGGCCTCTATGTCCATCTGAGCCGCCACCCTCTGGAAGGTCTCGAAGTCCTCATTGCTCCACGCGACCAGCACTACCTCCTCTAGACTCGATTTAAGAACCTCCTCCAGAATTATCCTCACCGCCACCTCCACGGGCACTCCCCCGACTCCCGCCCCCATGGCTGGAAAAGCTAGACTCTCCAAGCCCAGTTCCTCCGCCCTCTTGAGAGCAGCCCTAACGGCTCTCCTCACGAACTCTGGATTACTCTTTCCCCCGGGAGACTCCACCGTGGGCGCGTGTATGATATATTTGGCCTTGAGCTTTCCGGCTGAAGTCTCTACAGCCTCTCCTATCTTTATGGGGGCTTTTTTAAGGGCTTCCTCCTGTATCTCCTCACCACCCTTTCTCCTTATCGCGCCGGCAACACCTCCACCCATGATAAGCTGGACATTGGCTGGGTTCACCAGGGCGTCCACCTCGACTTCGGTGATGTCACCACGCACTATCATTATCCTCGGCATTAGATCACCCCCCTTATATAATCAGGAGAATGGGGAATTTAGAGATTGAGCTCCTCAGGCCTTAACATCCGTGGAACACCGGCTTCTATCGGATATTCTGCACTGCAGTTCTCGCAAATTAGCTTACCAGTTACCACCTCCTTACTCATGCACTCCATGCATAGGGAAGGGTTACTTGGTTCTCCTCCCGAGAAAGCACACCATTTCTCGCAGAGGGGCTTCTCTGGTTTACTGGGCAACCCCTCCACTACTTCTTCCCTTTCAACAACCAGCTTCAAGGGAAAGTGATGGCATTCCGGGCACGCCAAGAGATCCAGCAGTCTCCTCCTCAAACGATCACCTTCAGGAGATTAGGTAACTCCCCCAAGCTTTTAATCATGCTATCCGCATCAGGTCTCTGGACACCCTCTCTCACGACCCATATCGTCCTCATACCGGCCTTCTTAGCACCTTCGATGTCTTCATAAGGGGAATCCCCGATCATCACGGCTTCCTCAGGTCGGGCACCCATCACCTCCAGTGCGCGCATGAATATTTCTATAGTCGGCTTCCTGACCCCGACCCTGTGAGATGAGACGATTACTTGGAAGAAGTCGAGTAGACCATCCTTCCTCAACCTCTCCACCACCATGTCGTGGTAGGGTGTGTTAGATACTACCGCTAACTCGTACTTCGAGGACAGTTTATCCAATGTCTCTTTAGCTCTTGGTTTCAGAGTGGTTAAATCCAGCATCGGCGATGCGTAAGCCCTCAGATGCTCATCCTCCACATTCTCAACCTCCAAGAAACTTAAGAAGGACTCCAGCTCTAGAGTAGCAGGTATTTCAATGCAACTGGCTCTCCTCCTACTATCGAAGGCGTCAAAGAGTCTCCTGTAGAAATTAAAGGCCCTCTCCTCAATGCCCGGATCTTCTATGCCCTCCACCTTCAGGATGTTCCTGACCCTATACCGGTAGTAGAGGTCCAAGTCCGGAGGGTCGATAATAGTCCTCCAGAAGTCGAAGAGGAGGTAAAGCATATTACTTCGAGGGAGCGGAGGATAATAACTTGGCGGCGAGGTGTTTGGATGTCAGATCACAAGTACGAATTGCAGGTAGTGAAACTACAGAGGGCAATGAGGGTCCCTAAGGACTACAAGGAGAAACTGAAGGAGCTGTACGGTAATAAAGTGATATCCAAATTCTCTAAGGATGCAGTGGACTGCCCGGTGCGGGGTGAGAGGGTAAGCTTTCTCATATGCATGGGATGTCCCAACTACGTTAGGAGGTTCAAGGGGTACGTTCACTGTAAGGGGGAACCTCTCGACGGAGAACTAGGAGAGCGATGAGTAGGGCTGTGAGAATCGATGCGGCCAAGGCGAGCATCAGGGGAGTCATCCAATCGGCCTCCATACTGCCTCGTGGTCTCCTAACTTCAACTTCAGGCACTCCTCCTTTCTCAGCCCCAGCCGGTGTTTCCGGGTAGAGGGGGACTGCAACAGTAGTGGTCCTCTCCTCCGCCGGCATAACGGCAGGTCTCGGCCCCATGAGATACCAAGGCATGCCCACTATGAATATGGCCACGAGCACGCTGATCACGAGGCTTTTCACCAGTATCTCCTTGGGAGGAAGCGCTCTTCCCATAAAGCTTCTCAGATAACTCTCTTTATCCTCCCTAGTCGTGGGAACGACCAAGAAGGCAGATGAAGATAGGGTGTAGAGGGTCTTCCTGCCTCTCCTCCCAGCCATCGTTCCTACGACTCTTATGACGCCCGCTTCCAAGAGCTTATCGATGTGAAAAACTATGGTGGTCAGTGGCTGGTTCAGCTCCTTGGCCAGATCGTTGGGACTCTTGGGATACTCCCTGAGTGAGGCGATGATTCTCCTTCCAAGGTCGTTAGCTATCTCCTGCCCGAAGAGCCTAACCCTGTCATCATCCAGCGTGAATATCTCCCAGTCCATCCGAACAGGTGGGCGAGGATCCGATATAAATGGACGAGTTAATGTTCAATACGCGCCGAACTTTTCCACTCTATGAGAATGTCCGCGGCTTCCGAGAGGCTGTCGACCACATGGTCAGCTAAGAACCTTATAACCTCCGATCTGGGCCTGAACGCGATCTTCTTCCCTATCTCCATGCGGAAAATCGATAGATCACTCTCACCATCTCCCACAAAGGCCACCCTACGGAGAGGGACACCGAACCTCCTCGCCACATCCTTGAGCTCCTCAGACTTCCTATCTGGGTCCAGCTCCCTCAGGATCCCCAGTACCCTACCGTCTACTATCCTCAACTTGGCGGATCTGCAGAAGTCCATCCTGAGCATGTTGCAGAGCCTCTCGGCAATCACGTCGAGACCGGAGCTGATGAGCCCTACCACAAACCCCTCCTCCTTAAGCCTCCCCACCGCCTCCTCTGCGTCCTCAACGGGCCTCAGATTCTCTACTTCCCTCAGCACGGTGGAAAAATTCCTCTCTCTCCATGAAGAGACATCCAGTTCAGCCCATTTCCTGTAGTCGATCTCGCCCCTCTCATACATCCTCCTATATCTGGAGGCCATCTCTTCAGTACCCAGAAGCTTATGTACGAACTCCCATGAGCTGTTTATGGGAAGGAGAGTCCCATCCATATCGAACGCTACCAGGTAGGCCTCACTCAAAGCTTAACACCTCCCTTATCAGGGATACTGGCACTAGGAGGAAGTTCCCCTCGACCCTGCAACCCCTCCACTCGAATCCCTCGATGCGGTCCATCAACCTGTCATCCCCACTCTCTCGCTCATAGTATCTGAACAGCGCTTTTAGCTCTATCCTAACGATCTCTTGATCTCCTGCGTTGGAGAGTATTCTGGGACCGTGCACTTTCAAGTACCTCTTCAACGCATCGATCACGCGCTCCCTTCCCATTGGCACCACCTTATTTACGTGGACCATCCCATTTGCTCGATAGGTATGAGGAGGGTCGAGGATATTACCCTGCGCCCCGGAATGACCGCCTCGGATATCATCGGGGAGATGGAGAAGGCCGGCGGTTTCACCGCCAAATTCGTGGCAGAGGGAGTTAGCATCCTAGAGGGGATGGTAAGGGATCCGGAGTCGGTGAACTTCCTCTCCTTCCCAGCAGACATTGTCTCCACAGGGGTGAGGGGGATACTGGTAGACATGCTGAGGAGGAACCTGTTCGACGTTGTGATAACTACAGGGGGCACGATAGACCACGACATCGCTAGGTGCTTCGCTGACTACTACCACGGGAGTTTCGATGCCGACGACTCCGAGCTATATGAGAGGAGGATACACAGGCTAGGGAATGTGTTCATACCCTTCGACAATTACGGACCCGTGGTGGAGAGGTTCGTGAGGGAAGAGGTACCGAAGGTCTTGGGGGAGTCTGGAAGGAAGATATCTCCCAGCGAGCTGCTCCATAGTCTGGGCGAGAAGATGTGCCCCAAATCCATCCTGAGGACGGCTTACGAGGCTAAAGCCCCCATATTCTCCCCAGGCCTCTTGGACTCGTCGTTCGGTACCGCTTTAAGCTTCCTATCCCAAGAATCGGACTTCCATCTAGACTTCATCAAGGACATGCTGAAACTGGCGGACCTCTCCTTCACCATGAAGGTGAGTGGAGCCCTAGTCTTGGGGGGCGGGATATCCAAGCACCACACAATATGGTGGAACCAGTTCAAAGGAGGACTCGACTACGTCGTGTACCTGACCACTGCAGTGGAGTGGGACGGGAGTCTCAGCGGGGCGAGGGAGAGGGAGGCCATAAGCTGGGGTAAGGTCTCCAAGAGGGCGGTGAGGACATTCATACCCGGAGAAGTGTCCGCTCTCCTCCCGCTCATGTATGCGGCGCTCCTCGACAGGATCAGCGACTTCCAGAGGGAAGGGAGACAATTAATCGGGAAGCTTTAAAACGGGGTAGCTCTGGGTTGGTCCCGTGAGGAGGGTGGTGCATTGAACCAAGAGCTGGGAATAAAGCTCATGCAGACCAATCAGAGTGACTGGTTCTCATGGATCTTCTTCCTGATATTCATCACCATCATGCAGTTCTACGCTAGTAAGCTCCAAGCCCAACTATGGATCAACGAGATCAGGAAAGCCTTGGCCAAGCTCGAGGAATACACTAACGACGCTACCAAGAAATTCGTTGAAGAGGCATCCAAGTACGGCCGTCCGAAGGAGGAGGTAGAATCTCTCTTCAAGAGAATCAAGGGGTTCTTCGTGATACAGCCTGTCACTCTAGACCCATTTGGCGCCGTCAAGAGGCTGGAGCACCTACTAGAGAGCTCCAAAGATCATCTCAACAAATTCATGGTCGAGATAGCCCCCAAAGCCGACGAGTGGAAGAGATCCAACCTGAGGGATCAGATGTCCGGCGTCTTGGCCCTTGACATGATATACAGGATCGTCCGTCACTACTTCATACTAGGGAGGAGAACCCAGAACCTCATATACATCGCCCAGATCCAGATGCTGCTCCCCGAAATCCTCAGAATAGCCAAGGCCTACTGGAAGGCGGGCGAGGCCTTCAGGAGGGGCATTCCTATAGGGGACAGCATCGGTCCGATGGTGGCTTTGAGGCTCATGAACGGAGTAGAGCCCAAGGAGGTGGCCGAGAATATAGTCGGAGCGGAGGTGGACATAGAGGGGAGAAGATCCTTTATCATAAAGGCGAAGGGTCCGGGATCGGAGGTAGGGAGGCCCGGAGTGGCCATCGAGAGGATAGTCGAGAGCAGGGAGGGTAATGTCTCCCTCATCATCATGATAGACGCGGCCGCCAAGTTGGAGGGCGAGCCGACAGCTGAGGTGGTTGAGGGAATAGGGGCGGCGATAGGGGATCCAGGACCCGAGAAGCTGAGGATAGAGGAGGTCGCCACCAAGTACAAGATACCACTGCACGCCATAGCCATTAAGGAGGATCCGCTCGACGCCATAACCTCCATGAGAGAGGAGATAGCCAAGTCGGTGGATGAGGTCATAGAGAGGGTAAAAATGGCGATAAGATCGAAGACCCTCCCGGGAGACTTCGTGCTCATAGCAGGGATAGGGAACACTGTAGGGGTTGGCAACACGATGGGAGGTGCTTCATGAATGTCCTCCAACAACTCCAACAAGAAGGGAGCTCCGACAGGGTTCTACCTATTCTGGATAGCATCAATGGTGGGTATAGTGCTTATCTCAGTTCTCTTCTTTTACATGGGATTCTCCTCGCTTCAGGAAGGGAACACAAATGATGCGATCCTGAATATAGTGATGGGAGTAGCTGGCATGGGCATAGCCGTTAAGGTCGCTTACGACATGGCCAAAGCAAGGCTCGCCTATCAGGAGGAGCACCAGGAGATCTTCACCGAGTTGCACTGCACGAATTGCGGGAGGAAGATGCTAAGGACATTCAAGGAGGGGGACTTCGTCGGGAAGCTCTCTACCGACGATAAGTGCCCCAAATGCGGCTCTTCTATGCTCATAGTCTCAATATTCGCCAAAACTCCCAAGCAAAAGGCTAAAGAGAAGGCCTTGCAATGAGCGGTGACCGCCTTTGAAGAAGACTAAGATCCATGTGGTGCCCTGCGTGGTGATATTCAATAGAGAGGGCAAGGTACTGCTGCTCAAGCGGGCTAGAAGCAAGAGGAACGGTGGCAGATGGGAGGTACCGGGCGGCAGCCTGAGGTACGGTGAGTCGCCGAGACGAGGTGCTTTAAGGGAGCTGAGGGAGGAGACGGGCTTCAAACTAACCCCTTTGGACCTCAGACCCGTGGACACGTTCGGGGTCATATATCCGGAGATGAGGGTAGAGTTCATAATTCCGCTGTACACGGCCGTCGTCGACAACGGGGTGGATCCCGTGATAAGACCAGAGGAGCACGACGACTGGGGTTGGTTCACCATAGAACAGATAAAAGAGATGGAATTGAGAGACGAGACCATGAAGGGAGCCTACATAATGGTTAAGGCGGCCAAAAAACTGCTCGACTCCCTAAACGAAGGGAAAATGGGGGGAAATGTGTCTGGCTGATTTCAGATCTCAGGAGACCTTCACGCCCAGCCTGCTCACGGGCCACCTCCTTATCATGGCCATCATGACTTCCATTCCCTTCCAGCCCACCTCTTCCTTGGAGATAGCGCTGAATCCAAGCACTCTCTTCGTGTTCTTCTCGTAGACGATATAGGCGTGGTCACCCCAACCGTCTCCGCTGAGATACACCCTGTCAGCCTCAAACCCCTCGTTCTCAGCCTCAACTCTCGTCAGCCCAACCGAGGCCATGTGGATCCCGCCGAAGAAGACATCCTTCTGGAACCTAGGCACCCTATAAGCTGCCTTGAACCCCGTGAGCGCTTTAGCCGCGTTAAGGGCCATTATGCTAGCGGCGGTGCCTATCCCCATGTATATGGGCTTATTGGTTAATATGTCTATGACGGTCGCGTTATCCCCGACGGCGAATATGTTGGGATCCGAGGTCCTCCCCTGCTGATCCGTCTTTATAACCCAACCATCTAGGAGTTCGAGGCCCGCCTCCTTGGCCAACGTTATCTCAGGGCTTACACCCGTGGCCACGAAGGTCATCTCCGAGCTGACCTCCTTGTCTTCATCCACTATGACTTTGCAATCTCTCACCTCCTTGGGCTTACCGTGGACGAACTCCACCCCTTTCTCGGCCAAGAACTCCTCTAGTTTGGCGGATAGCTCAGGCTCCAAGCTCCTCCTGATGAGCCTCGACCTCACTATAACCTTGGGCTTGGCTCCGATGGCTCTAGCAGCGTCGGCCACATGGAGGGCCACGAAGCTGGCGCCGATTATTGCCACCTCATTCGGCTTCTCATCTATCAGCCTCTGGACATCCCCCAATCTCCTGAAAACGGCGCAGTTCTCCCCACCCTTCAGTCTCGAGGGGATAGTGGGGTTTGAGCCAGTGGCCAATACGAGGTAGTCGTACGGAATGGTCCTACCATCTGAGAGGACGACTTCCTTCTGCTCCCTCCTTATCTTGGTCACCTTGTCCAAAATGATCTCTACGTCCTTGGACTCCAAGTGCCTAGTGCTCACCCAGAGGTCCATCCCCTGCGTGACGAGCCTCAGCTTGTGTCTCACGTACGGTCTCTCATCACCGATAACAGTGATCTTAGCGTCCGGAACTTGCTCGGCAACATGCCAAGCAGAGCCTAGTCCTCCCAGCCCAAATCCGACGACAACAACCTTCACTCAGAACACCGCGCAGGGTGGGGGAGGGTAATTGAAAAAGTTAAACGAAAGGTCCCTCAACCGAAGATCACGGACTCCCTTCCGAACATCTTTGCACTTAACCATAGGAATACAACTAGATAGAGGATCGAGGCGGTGAGGGAAGTTGCTATCACTCCTAGATCTCCGGGGTTTACTATCATATCCCTGGCGAACATCGCGAGGCTGGATATGGGTAAGGCCCTCAGTGCGGGGTGGAAGGACTGAGGAGCGTAGGGGATGGCGACCATAGGCACCACCAGTATCAGGGTGAGGAAACCTATGTACTGCTGTGCCTCCTTGAAGGTCTTGGCGAAGGAAGCGGCGGTTATCATAACCGCATTCCCCGTCAACCCACCCAAGGCTACCGTGATCAGGATCCCCAAGGTGAGGTAGAGGAGCCTCGATGGTTCCATCAGCTGCGGCACGGATCCAGCCGCTAATGACTCACTCATTGATGTGATGGCGAATCCAACCCCTATCAAAGCGGAGAATAGGGTCGCTAGACCGCTTATCAGGGATAATAGGGTGAGAGCACCGAACTTCCCCAGCAGGAGCTGCCCTCTACCGACTGGATTGGTGAAGAGGGCTTCTAAGGTCTTCCTCTCCCTCTCGCCTGCTATCATGTCTATAGCGAATGTGCCAGCACCCGTTATCGCGATTAGCCCCACCATCATCGGGAGGACCATAGCCGTCAGCACCTCTCCGGTGGTGGCCCCCTTCCCCGTGCTGGTGACCTGAACCGCCACGGGCACTATCGGCTTTATGTACTCCTCTGAGAGGTTTATGGCCTCGAGCCTCCTCCTCAACACCTCCTCGGAGTACTCGCTCACTATCCTCTGGACCACCCCCATAGCCACGGATGATCTGGCCCCGTAGGGATCGTAGTAGTAGACCAATCTACCCGTCTTCCCCGAGCTGAGGTTCTCGTAGAACCCCTCAGGGATCTCAACGATGAGATCAACATCTCCACTCAGCACTAGACCCGTATAGTTACCTCTACCCATGACGATCGAAACCAGGGCTTCCGATGAATTCTCTAAGGCCTCGATCTCCTTGGCGAGATCCATTCCACGGGGATCCTCCACGATCACCATGATCTTCGGGGGGATTGTCTTAGGGCTCAGCATGAGGGTGGGGAGGGATATGACCAAGGGCATGAGGATCATGGGGAGGAGTACCACATTCAGCATGGTCCTCCTATCTCTAAATGCCTCCAATACCTCCTTCCATGCCACAACCAACCAAGGCTTTGGAGGGAGGGAATAACCCTTCTGTCCAAATCCCTTAGAGAGCTTTACTACACCGGAAGATCCCTTAAACAGCTTTCTCAATGACCTCACCCCTCACCAGCCTCACGAATATATCTTCGAACTCCCTCTTCCCGGCGATCCTCCTCAGATCCTCCTTGCTACCCTCGTACCTCAATGTCCCCTCACTGATGATCGCTATGCGATCACAGAGCCTCTCCACCTCCCACATATTGTGCGTGGAGAGTATGACGGTCTTCCCGGATCTGGCGTACTCTTCTATCATCTTCCTTATCTCTCGAGCGCTCATCACGTCCACACCCAGCGTGGGCTCGTCCAGCAGGAGAACGGGAGGCTCATCAAGGATAGCTCTAGCGAACGCTAGTTTCTGTTTCTGTCCTCTAGATAGCTTATCAGCTACCACAAACCTCTTCTCAGTGAGGCTCAGGATCTCAAGGAGTTCCTTTATCCTCTTCCGGAGCCTCCCCTCATCCATTCCCCTCAGTTTACCGAAGTACACCAAGTTTTCCTCAGCTGTCAGTCTGGGATAAACTCCGGTATCCTCCGGGAGCACGCCCATCTTTCTCTTGGCCTCTATGGGATTCTCCCTTACATCCACCCCCATCACCTTTGCCGTCCCAGAGGTGGGCTTCAGAACCCCGTAGATCATTCTCAGCGTCGTGGTCTTTCCGGCCCCATTAGGTCCCAGCAATCCGAATATGGTCCCTTCCTCCACCTTGAAACTGAGTTCTCTGACCGCTAAGAGATCACCGAAGGCCTTAGTCAATGATATAGCTTCGACCGCGACCATCAACACACCCCGTTTATATATTCAAGCTGAGAGAACCCCTGATGAGGTACACGGCCGCTGCATCGCTTATAATGATGGTGATGCTGCTAGCGATACCTTCCCCACGACCTACACAAGCTCAGATAGCATTGCTGGGTGTATCGGACACCGAAGTGGTCGCTGGCGGTTTCTTCTATGCCTTCATAAACGTGACATCTCCCGGGACTAGGCCCATAGTCGAGTTCAAACTGTACATCTCAGCTCCATCCAGCTGGAAGGTCGAGCCCTATGGGGCCAGCGGGATAAACGCGGAGGGTAACAAGATAGACATCAGGTGGGATGGAAACACAGCCATCTATCGGGGAGACGGTGCTACTACGGCTCACGTGGCCTTTATAGTCCGAGTTCCCCTCCAAGACATGGAGGTCAGCAGGACCATATCGGCCAGAGGGCACCTCATAGTCAAGGAAGGGAAACGCCTCGTGAAGTACGCCGTGACGGGCAGTAAGCAGATCTATGTCCACAAGTGGGAGCCGATGGTGTTCTTGAACCTCAGCAAGACGGAGGTAGTACCACCCTCTATAATAGTCGCTAATGTGACCGTCCTCACCGGGCCGCCCCTGTACCCCACGGCCATGAGGAACGTCGTGGTCAAGGTGGAGGACAGCATCTCAGGTCTTTTATACAACGAAACTGTCGAGTACTGGAGCTATCACAGAGTATTATTCGCCAGAATACCGATAAAGATACCTATGGACGCTCCTGGGGGCCAGCAGAAGGTATCAGTGACCGTCGAGTATGAGGTGGCTGGTAGGAGGCTAAGAACATATGTGGATTACTCATACGAAGTGATAAAGCCCTCAAGCGTTAAAATAGAGAGGATAGAGATCCCTGAAGAGGTAAAACTGGGTAGGCAGTTCAAGTTCAACGCTACAATTGTCAACCCATCCTCATTTAAGGCTTTAGATGTGGAGCTCCATGTCAAGTTCCTGAGTAGGCATGAGGTTGTCAAAATAGGGGATCTGGGCCCGGGTAACTTCTCATTCGTCAGCATACCCCTGAAGGCGGAGAAGGAAGGGAATCACTCCATTGCAGCCTGGATCGCTTGGGTCCAAGAGTATCCTAAGGAGTTGAGGAGATCTAACGAGACGACTCAGGTAATTTATATAGCGAGAGAGGAGTCACCATACTGGATCACGGTTCCCGTTTTACTTCTGGTGATCACGATTGCGGCAGTTAAGTACATCGCTAAGAGGAGAGGAGCTGGAGAAACTTAAAAGTCATGTGATGAAGGAGGGGGGAAGGGTCCTCCCTCCAAAGAGTAAATGGGAGCTCTTCAGGTTCGAGGTGCTCGACTGCAAAGGAGTGGCCTATTTAAGCGGTAAAGTGGTGTACCACGAGCCCCTCGTTCCTCTGATAGAGAAATCCTTGATAGAACGACCCGGGATAGAAATAGGGTCCGATGAAGCTGGGAAAGGTGAGAGATCCGGTCCCATAGTGATCGCTGCCGTCGCACTGGATGAGGATGGTAGGAGATTCCTCAGAGCTAGGGGGTTACTGGAATCGAAATCTCTATCCAAGCACAGGCTCTTGGAGCTCGCTGATATGGTTAAGGGGAGAGCGCTGGCGTTGAGTTACAGAGTCGTGACTCCAAATCAATTGATGAGCAGGTGGAGTAAGGGGAAACTGAACGATCTGCTAACTGAATGGCACCTACAAGTGGTTTCAGATGTCTTCGACGTGGTAGAAGCCTCTAGGATAATTGTAGACTCCTTCGACGAGGTTAGGCTCAGAGAAGCTTTCTCATCCTTCGAGAGTAGGGAGATAGAGGTCGTGATCGAGTCAGGAGCCGATCTCAAGTACCCATCAGTAGCCGCCGCTAGCGTCGTAGCAAGGAGGATCTATCTAGAAAAGATGGATGAAGGGATCAAGTGGGCGTAATCACTCAGGGAAGGGATGCTTGTAGCCTA
>JARZZM010000023.1 GCA_030130125.1 Thermoproteota archaeon | reverse complement strand
GATCAGGGTAATCTGAGAGGGGGGTAGCGAGCTCCTCCGTAGGAACCGAACCAATCAAGGGAGCATCCAGATTTAGGTAAAAATACTTATGGTTGACAGAGACGGCATCCGAAATCCTTGGGAGAAGGTCCTTCACTTCGGGTGGAGCGGGGAAGCTAGGGACCTTCTCTCTAGTATTCACCATAGTGAACGATCTGGTCGTTCTTCAAGACGTTTGGATCGATATCTTCCTGATGAGGATCTCTAGGGGCGAGATAAGGGAGACAACTTGTATCCGCAGTACTCCCTCACTTCTCCATCCTAGGTTCTAAGGTAACGGGCCTCTTGGTCTAGGGGTTTCCTAACAGCAATTTCCAATCTCGACGTGCTCATTTCAATGCAGAAATCCGGTGAGGTAGATGACAGATTGGTAGGGGGCATTTTGCTCGTCTACAGGGTTGAGGAACTCCTTTAAGACGCCCAGCGTCAGAGGGCATGTCGACTACTACCCTTTCTGTAGAACACTCTCCTAATAGCTGGACTCAGTAAGGGCATAGTAAGGGCATACCTAGACAAGGCTTTCATGATAGCAGGGCTCGTTCTCAAAGAGGATCTATCTAGAAGTAAGCGGCTGATCGGCGAAGACTTCATCAAGGAGATACCAGAGCCATCCGCTCGAATCTGTATGGGGGAGGATGCCCCCAGACTTAGAGCGGTTATTTGGCTACAGCCATCGCGAAGGACTTGGGGGCTCTCACCCTGAACTACAGGCATTTCATGAGGCTCCGGAAGTACCCTCAAGATGGTAGGCTGATTAACCTCACTCGGTGTCCGTGAAACTTCGCGGGATTGATGCGACCTTAGGAGGATGCGCCGAGAAGCTGGGGAATAGCGGATGCGATCTAGACGTGATGGGGCCCAACTTGGACTCGGATGGCCGTTCATCGCCTGAGGCACGTATCCTCGGGCCTCCCTATTAGGAAGCTGCGATGGTTCACATGGATGAGGGGAGGAGATCGGCCTCTAAGCTCCTCCAGCATCTCTAGATAGCGCCCCCTCCTGCTCAGGCTTCTCAGGGATATCCACCCCCTCATCGGAGTTACTGGCCCTCCTAGCGACGTAATCCCTTAAGCCCCTCCCGAGCCTGATGATCTCTACCGTATCCACTAGGAGACCTATTATCGTGGCCATCAAGCTCATGGACATGATATCGCCATCAAGCTGCCTCAAGATGCTCAATATAACCCTTATTACCGTTATTTGTCAGAGGTTGGCGAGCTGACATGGATGGAAAAAGCCGATGCGGCGGGGAGGAGATATTATTTGAGGGACCGATTCAAGGGGGAGTCAGGCAATGCCGGCATCATCACTGCTCAGGGCCGGGTAGTACAGATCATCCTCCCCCTATAGGTGCCGGTCCTAAAATATGAGGATGGTGGTTGATCTGCTGGAACAGCTGCTCGCCGCTACCGTCCTGCTGATAGCCAGCGCCTTTGATCTTCTCAACAGGGAGGTGCCGGACTGGGTCTGGATTCCCGGATTGGTAGGAGGGGCTGTGCTGAGGATTCTAGATCCGGGGAGGACCCTCTCTTACCTAGAGGTAGCTTGGCCCATCATTATAGTACTGGTCATCATGCTCCTGGCTGAGTGGCTCCTTTCAGCTAGCGGGGAGGCTGATCTCCTGGCCTACCTGACCCTCGCTCTGATCTCCACCGAGCCATACCTCTACCTTCCTCCCTCCTTCCTTGTCTATCTCCTCTCTAAGCTTCTCTTAGTGATGGTCCTCCCCTTCCAATTCGTGATCAACTTGGCCAGGGTATCCCGCCGACCTGAGCTCTTGAGGGAGTTCGATGAGCCCCTTCACAGGAGGGTCTTGGCTTTATTCCTCCTCTCTCCCTACTCCAAGCATCTAGCGGTTGGAGCCAGAATTGCCGAGGTCAGGGAGGATGGAAGGAGGAGGTTCATCCTGAGAGCGGCACTGGCCCCGCTCGAAAGGTCGGAGATACGGGAAGAGGGAGAAGGCATGTGGATCGCTCCCACCTACCCCTTCATACCCTTCATACTCGCGGCCTACGTCATCGTCCAGCTGCTCTGCCTATGGCTTCCATTAGCTCCGCCATCTCCTCCTCCCTTAGCCTGCCGTAGCTCACCCTGAACCACTCCTTACCTCCCCTAAACGCGGCCGCCGGCACTATTCCCACGACGGGATCTGAGTCGAGGAGCTTCAGGGCCAGCTCCTCCGAGTCTTCCACCTCAGGATGTCTGGCGTAGAGGTAGAAGGCCCCTCTAGGCTCCACGAACTCCAAGCCTGCCTTTGAGGCCTCCCTGACCAGCGCGTCCCTCATCCTCCTGTAGTGCTCCCTGACCCCCTCGAAGTATCTGTCGCTGGCCGCCTCGATCATCCTCATCACCAACCTCTGCACCACTTCGGATACACCGGCTGTGGTGAGGTATATCAGCCTCCCCACGAGCTCCCTGCCCTCCGCACCCCAGTAGATGTAGCCAGCTCTCATCCCCGGAAGGGAGAAGGTCTTGCTGAAGGTGTCTATAACCACATCTCCGACGATCTCGACCCTCTCCCCGAAGTAGATCTGTGAGTAGGCCGCATCATTCAGCAGGAGGACGTTCCTCCTCCGGAGCTCGTCCCATAGATCCCTGAGCGCCGAGTTAGGAGGGAGGTGGCCCGTGGGATTGTTCGGGAAGTTGATGAGCACCGCACCAGCGCCATCGATCCTCCCCAGCACCTCGTTCACTAGGTCCTCGGCTAGGGGGTTATAGGTCTCCACGGGATAGGAGAACTCCACGGGGTGCTCGAAGTACTGGATGAAGCCAGGCGCCGGTATCAGGATCTTCCCCTTCTTCAGCTTCCAAGATGTCAGTGAAGAGATCAGGAGGGCCTGAGCCCCTCCGTTGGTCATGAAAACTCTATCCCTCTCGTAATCCCTCCTCAGAAAGCGCGAGGCGAAGTCCACTACCGCATCCCTGGCCTCATCCATCCCCGTGAATGGAAGGTAGTTCCGCCCGACCTCTCCAGTCTCTGAGAGTACCTCGGACACTGGGAGAGGTGGATCGTGAGAAGGGGCCCCTATGTGAGCTCCTATGACCCTCATCCCCCGGGCTGCCTTCCTGTTGCATGCGTCGAAGATGTCCCTTATGGTAAGCATACACCAGCAGGAGGGGATAAGATAAAATCATCCGGTGGCTTTAGGAGCGGGACTTCAGGTGGAGAGAGCCGAGGGGGTAGCCATCGCTTCCGTAGTCATATCCGCTGCGATAGTGGCGGTGAAGCTCTTCGTGGCTCTGGTCACAGGCAGCATGGCCGTACTGGGGGAACTCCTCGACTCGCTGGGAGACATCCTGACATCCTCCGTTACCCTGATGGGAATAAAGCTCTCAAGAAAGCCGCCGGACGCGGATCACCCTTACGGGCACGCCAAGTTCGACAGCCTGCTGGGCCTCCTCTCCTCCATTTTCCTTATGGAGGTGGAGGCTTGCGTGATATTCAGGAGCATTTCAGCTCTCCTCGGACCCCTGGTCCCACCGAGCGTGACGAATGAGGTTCTTCTACTGCTGGCAGCCACGAGTCTGGTGAACGTGGCAAGGTCGCTCGCCCTCTGGAGGACGGGCGGATCTGAAGGAGTGAGGATGATGCAGTCCGAGGCCATCAACTACGGGTGGGATGCGGCTAGGACCCTTGTGGTGGTGGGGGTGCTCCTCATCTCGAAGGAGGTCCCGCTTGTTGACCCCATCGCCGCCCTGTTGGCCACCGCCCTCGTGGTTCCCTCCACACTGAGGGTAGCTTACTGGTCAGCTAGCGACCTGCTGGACAGGATAGATCCCAAGCTCCTCGCTAGGATATACTCCCTGCTGGGAAGTTGCAGGGAGATAGTAGCGGTCAGGAGGGTGAGGGCCAGGAAGCTGGGTAAGATAACTTTAGTGGATGCTGTGATCGAGGTCGATCCGTCAATCACAGCGGAGAGGACGAACGAGATAATAAAGAGACTCGAGGAGAGGGTTAGGGTGGAGATAGGACCTTCCGAGGTCATGATAGTGCCCCTCGCAGCGGGAAGATCGAGGGGGAGCGTGGCCAAGGAGGTGACGGAGTCGGTGGAGGGCGTGAGGGAGGCCCACACCTTTGAGTTCTACGGGGAGAGGGGGGAGAGGCTGCACCTGCATGTGGTCCTCGACGATGACATCAACCTGAAGAGGGCTGACGAGATCGCCAGGGAGGTCGAATCTAGGTTGAAAGGGGCCCTAGGCGTCGAGGAAGTCATAGTGCACATGGACCACTCTGGTGAGGGCCTCCCGCTGGAGGAGATAAGGGAGAGGATAGAGGAGCTGAGGGGCGTGAGGTGGACGTCCGTTGAGGTCGTGAGGTCCGGAAGTTGCGTGAGGCTAGAGATAAGGGTGGGCGCGGATCCTGAGATGAGGGCCAAGGAGATCAACAGGCTGCAGCACGATGTGATGGCCATCGCTGCCGAGCTGGCCCCAAAGGCGAAGGTGTCCGTTAGGGTGATCCCGGCCTGCTGAGGCCGTCATATCATTTTATAGGTATTAGCGGGGATCCCATTAACCGATGGGCATAAGTATCGAGGAGCTAGACGAGCTGGACGTGAGCATACTCAGGATCCTTCAGCTCAACTCGAGGATCCCGTTCAGCGAGCTGGCTAGGAAGCTTGGGGTCCCTGAGGCCACTGTAAGGTATAGAGTAAAGAAACTCGTCGAGAAGGGGGTCATAAAGGGGTTTTACACCCTCCTAGATCCGAGGAGGGTCGGTCTTCCATTCTCCGTGATAGTTCTGGCGGATGTGGATCCCGAGCACCTAGATCAGGTCTTCGACGGGTTGAAGGAGATGCCTGAAGCCACCCACGTGTTCAAGCTGACGGGAAAGTACAATATAGTGGCCATATTCCACGCGAGGGACATGGAGCATGTGTCAAGGATAGACGAGGCCGTTAGATCCCACAGGGGCGTGAGGTCTGCGGAGACCCTTCTCGTGACAGGCCTGGTTCACATAAACCCCGAGCTCCCCATATAAGTTTGCGATCGTGGATCTTCCGGAAGCTTAAACGCCCGCACATCTCCCTCGGGACTTGGGAGCATCTCCGTGCACCAGTAACACGGTTAGAACGCGAAGCCCTGCCTTCCCGGTAAGACAGCACCTATCGGGGCGATCCACCGGGCAAGGACCGTGAGGTAAGTTCGGGTGGGCAACCTTATTAACCGTGGGATGGAAGACGAAGGGGATAATTTGCTCGCTTCTTCTCGGAACAAGGTAACGAGGCTGCTCTCTCTGCTCGGCTTAGCCTTGCTTATACTCAGCTCTCTACAGCCATGGGTCGTGATGTATCCCCCAAGTAAGGGGATGAGGACCTTCACGATATTGGAATTTCTCAGGTCCCTCTCGACAATTCAGGCCGACTATGGGATAATAGACGGGAGTTCTGGCCTCCTCTACATGACCCTCACACTCCTGATCGTGGCGCTGTTAGCGGCAGCAGCGTCGGCCATCTGGTCTCCCCTCTCCCTGCTCGCTGGTGGGACAGGCCTCCTCTGCGCTGGATTCTGGATGGCTACCCTCTGGATATTCAGGCTCAGGCTGGAATCAGTAGGCGGAAGGGGCCTGGCCGTCACCGTCGGCCTCGGGTTAGGACCGGCCCTCCTCATCGTCGGCTCGCTCATCCTCCTAGCTTCCTTCGTGTTAAGCATACACTTAGGCCTCAGTTCACAGGAAGGGCCCTCTCCTCCCTTATCTTGATCCCCACCACTACCTCCGGCAGGCTCGAGTCCTCGAACACCCTCCCGCTTCTCAAGAGAAGGGGTCCAGCCGCCACCCCCAAGTGACCACCAACCCAGTCGATGGAATCGTCGGCCAGAAATTCCTCCAGCTCCTCCTCGAGCTCTGCGAGCTCATTATCGTCGACCAGCCAGTAGAGAGCCTCCAACTCCTCCAGAGGGAAGGCTAAGTAGTAGGAGATCCTCAGGAAGCTGTCATCCCTCATCACCATAGCCAGCAGATAGCTCCCCTTCTCCTCTTTGAGGGCCCAAAGGTAGTTGAAAACGGGATTTGAGGATACCATCCTCTCGCATTCCTTCCTGAGGATATCTATGCTCTTGGAGTGACCTATATCAGCGAGCAGCTCATCGTAAGGTCTGTGAGCTACCAGTTCGTAGGTGAAACTCATGGTGGTGGTTGGCGGAGTCAACCTAATAAGGATGTCCATTACGCGACCGATGAGCCCATTGAATCCGCTGTAGAGCCGTCTATTCGCCAACGCACTCCTCCTTCACCGATCCTCCAGCCACCCGATCAGCTTATTCCTCGCCTTCTCAAGGTCCTCTCCCATGGGAGCCTTGAGGAATGATATCTGGTAGATCCCCTTCATCATCTATCCACCAGTCGGTAATCTCGTTCCTCTCTATCTCGAAGCTCTTCCCCCCGATGATCCTGTGGAAGACATTTACCCTGAAAATCAGCTTGTTCCTCCTTATGGGGAGCTTTCCCCGGGATAATACTTTGGGCCGGAGGACGACACCAGTACACTACCCAGATCCTCCGACAAGCTTACTGGCACCATTGTCACTGTAATGGAGCCGTATTCTAGCTTTTCCTTAACGAATCGACGAGAAAAGATCCTCGTATTTAATGAAATGATCTTCCGATGTCAACCCGGTGGAGCGGCTTCCTAGCTGGAAAAGGTCGAGAAATTTCAAGCCCGGACGTGTTAATTCTGAATAGGAACGTGCGTCTTTGCATCTTCTCTACTGAACGAAGCCTTGAACGCTTCACTCACATGGGGAGGGGATGTACTTTCCTCTCACCGGAATCGTGTGGCCGCACCTAGGACACCTGTACTTCCCCTCCCCTTCGAAGAGCTCGAACCTCACGACCCTGTATCCCCTCCTCACTATGAGGACCTTCCCACAGGAGGGGCATCGGGTGGTCTCAAGCTCGGGATCGTGGACATTGCCTACGTAAACATAGCGGACTCCCTCCTTCGCTGCGTGCTCCTTTATCTCCATCAGCCTCTCGAGGGGGGTCGGTGGTTCCCTCCAGAGGTGTGCAGGGTAGTACCTGTTAATGTGCAGCGGCACATCTCCGCCTAGCAGGTCCAAGTGCCTCCTTATTATCCATTTATAGCACTCATCGAAATCGTTGGCCCCAGTAACCACCAAGTAGACCATCTCTACGTGGGCACCAGCGTCTAACAGAGTTTTAGCGTTCCTTATCACCCTTTCGTGGTCCACACGGGGAAGGGCCTTCATCCCGGGACACCCCTTTATGTCCACGCTCCATCCGTCAGCACCGGCCCTAACGAGCTCCTCTAAGGCCTTGGGTGTTAGATAGCAGTTGGTGACCATCGTGGAGTAGAGGCCCCTCTCGGTGGCCGAGGCGACGACATCCACAAGATAATCGAAGTTCGTCGTGGGCTCGTTGAAGCTCGCGCATAGGCCCTGATCCCCCGTTCGAATTGCCATCTCGACTAGGGCCTCGGGAGGGGTTACGGGATCTCCCTCTTCAGGTGACCGGAAGCTCAGGCCATGGTTCTGGCACCAGAGGCAGTGGAAGTTGCAACCCCAGTTGGAGAAGGTGAGGGCCGTGCTGTTGGGCCAGTAGTGGAAGAGGGGCTTTATCTCTATGGGCCTGCTCTCCACGGCGCTGAGCCTCCCATAGCCGAGGTGGTAGAGTTTCCCGTCCCTGTTCACGTAGTTACCGCAGATCCCCCTCTTCCCCTGCCTAATCCTGCACCTGTGCTCGCACACCCTGCACTCGACCACATCATCGAGCGGTGTGAAGAGGCGCGCCTCCCTCATCTCCCCACCTCTTGGATCGCCTACTCAAAGATAGAAGTTGTCACTGGCTGCCAGGTACGGGAGATGAGCGCGGGTCAATGTTTTTTATCCACGTTACACGTATCTCACACATGGCAAATATAACACTAAGCGTGCCCGACTGGCTCCACAAGTTGATGAAGAGGTACAAGAGCGTGAACTGGTCGGAGGTGGCCAGACGGGCCATAATCAAGGAGATACTGTCACTAAAAGCTCGAGAGGAGGGCCTTACCAGGGAGGAGCTCGAGGTCCTGATCGAGATCAGCGGTATAGAATTCCCCTCGGGGCTAGCGCCCCGGATCAGCGAGGATGAGCTCCTGAAGAGGATGAGAGAGAGGGAGAGGAGGAGGATAGAGAGGCTGAAGGAGGTCGGGCCATGATCTTGGATACCTCCTCCGTCATCCTAAGGGTCAGCCGAGGGAGGGAGGTGGAGGGGAACATCACCTCCATCACCCTCATAGAGTATCCGCCTGTGAGGCTCTACGGTAAGTTCCGCGGTAAGATCTACTTCCTGACCGAAGCGGACCAGCTGAGAGCTGCCTCCTTACAGGAGAGGATGAGGTCTTTAGGAAAACCGATGAGCGCCGCCGACCTCCTTGTAGCGGCCGTATGCCTGAACAGGGATGAGGAGCTCCTCACAACGGATGAGGACTTCCTGTCCATACTGGAGATTGAGCCCGCGCTCAGGGTGATCGTCGAGAGACCGACGAATCGTTCGAATGAAATGGGAAGAAGTTCGGAGGTTGACTCATCCTCCCTCACCGACCCCGAGAAAGATAGTCTATCATCGCCGATACAAGTTTCGAGATGCGGAAGGGAGGATGAGCCCTACTGAGTGCATGGGCGATGATCGGGAGCAACTTGGCTCTGGGGATACGAACCCCTTGCCTTTAACTAGAGGCACTTCGTCCTAAACTAGCGCTTCATGAGGTTCAAGAAGCGGGGGTTAAGCTGGATAGGTCGAGTGGCACCGCATGGAAACGTTGGGAAAATGCTTGGACGCTTTCGATAGCTCGAATGGTGTGCCAGTTACCTCTCCAGAGCCGAAAATCATTAAAGCAGTCCTTCGATCTTTCGAAGGGGAGCGGCTTGGAACTGGGCGAATGGGGGAGCGCGGGAATCGTCCTGCTCGGTGTCGCCGCCCTGATAATCGCGTTGCTGGCAGTCCACTTCTACGCCACATCCGTCCTCTCACGCCCGGACTCGTTGAGATTCGACTTCCACGCCTACTGCGAGTACGGCACCGTGATAATCCACGCTAACACCCGTCTCGATGGGGTGAGGGTCATGGATGCGAGAGGTAATATCATCTGCGAGTTTCCTGAGGTGCCTGCGGGCAGCGACGAGGTGTGCGAGGTTGTCAGGAGTGGTGTGTATGTGGTGGAGTCGGGAGGTTTGAAGAAGGCCGTGGTATGCAGAGAGATGGGCGTGGTTACGGTGACCTCAGCCAGAGTTGGTGACTGAAGAAAGAGCTGAACCGACTGAACTACCCAGGTGAGGTACACGCCATCCGATCGGCCCGCGCGATCGGCAGCCGAGGCGTCCCATATCAGTTTCCGTAACTGGCCAAGTGCATCGACGCGAAAGGTTTTCCCCTCAGTGGGAGCGGATGAGACCGACATAGGAGGTAAACCGCTTGCAAGCGAGAGTTCCCCCTGCTCCTACTAATCCTGATCCTCTCGGGACTTATCGGTATGATGGTCCCACGTCCCGAACCCAACGGCAGGGTACGCCTCTACCTCATGGGCCAACCGCGATCAGAATGAGAGTGGCCGTCATCTCCGAGATCGTTGAGGTGGAACCGATCGAGGATGCTATCAGGGAGCTGAAGCGCTCTAGCGCGAGGCTATCCTCTACGACTGGCTCTTCGCCAGATACGAGTGGGAAGCCGGGATTGGAACGAGTCACTCTTCCTTGTGAGGTTCGATGGTCCATACGGCCCTGCCCTAGCCTGCGACTGCGGGAGCGAGGAGGTAAGGTCGCTGAGGGCCAGGGAGCTGGTCGATAGACGGTGAGGTAAGGGTACTAGGGGCCTCTTCGACTGGTCCCCCGGGCCTGCGATCCCGATACAGCTGAGGAGGCTCCAGGCTACGTGGAGGAGTTCAGGAAGAGCCCCGGCGAAAGCCTTCAGGAGGCCCTACTCCCCTTCATAGGTGAGCTCAGGGAGGAGGGAGAGAGGAGGGGCTTGAGGGTTTTCATAGTCTCCAACCAGGCCTACAGGTGCGGACCGCGGGTCATGGCCTCCGCGGACTGGAACGTCAGCGAGTCCCACTTCACCGATGTCAGGAACGGGGACGACGGTCTTCTTCCCATAGGAGGTTGGGAAATGGGAGAGCCCAGCCACCTACGTCCCCGAGCTCGTGGAGTCCGTGTACGAGGAGGCCGGAAGGATTGACTTCAGGCTGGGATTCACGCATGTGAGCTATTCACTGCCCGGAGATGAGGACGCATCCTTTTAAGCCTTCGCCGGAGCAATGACCTTCGGGCACGACGGGATCGCTCTAACACCTTCAGAGCTTGAAGGGGAGGCGTTGAGTGATGGTGCGCCGAATGCCTACTGGTGGGATGCTTCCAGTAAAGGATCAACTCGAGCCACTGGGCCCTCGCGGTCTACGACCTAGGGATGGTCGCGGCCGGTCAGGTCCCCATCGAGATCCCAGGCGAGCTGAGGGGGACGGAGGTTTACGATCTGAGGGAGGGGAGGGTCAGGAGGCTCGACGTGGTCGGGAGGAACGCTCCTTGGGGAGGCGTCTTCCTGAGACTGCCCGCCAGATCGGCTTGCTCTTGTACTCCGCGCACGCATCAGAATACCCTTACAATCCAGTCAATCCGGTCAAAATCTCTGTCGTTACTCACCACTACTCTTATCCCTTCCCTCTTCATTTGGGCTGCTATGATCAGGTCGTCCCACATTTTCAGACTTATACCCTCTCTCCTAGCATAACTCAAGGCCTCAATGAAGTCTTCGAAGAGAGTGGGCAGCACTTCCACTGGGTGATCCTCCAAGAACTCGAGAAATAGAGGAATTGCGTTCAGAGACCTCTTCCTCTCCAAATGAGCCAACACCTGGGAGACCACCAGGATGGATGTCACCAATCTTCCTTCCCCGAGGAGGGCTTTGGCTCTCTCCCCGTACCTAGGATCCGCTCTCAAGACATACAGGAATACGTTAGAATCAACGAATTTCCTCTCCGGCAAGCCCTCCCTCCACATCCTCCAGTTCCACCTTTCCAACGCCCGCGGCTCCGAATATATCGTCAATTGAGACCTTTCTCTTAGGGATGAGGACTATCCTTCCCTCCCTCACCTCCATTATGAGGACGGTGCCCTCCTTCAGTCCCAGAAGTTTCCTTATCCTAGAGGGTATCACTACCCTCCCTCTCTTTCCGAGCCTCACCTCCAACATGTTATCCAACGTGCTAGTGTGGGATTTCCCATATAAGAATTCCCACAGCAATTCCCGGTCCTTCGAAGGTGAGGCGTCTGCGCACATTATAAAGAGGAAAGGGGGTTAGTCCGTAAATATCAATCGGCGCGGGCTGCTCTACTCTATTGGTTCCAACTGCTTCCACCCTCCAACAAATGTCGTGAATCCCTCGCGTGGTCACACTATCTTCCTAATCCCCGTTGGGCAACGAGGTGAAGTGCACCGTCCCCGAGAAGCCAGCAACCGGAGTTACAGCTACCGAGTACTCGGCCACCCGTCCCTGCGCCACGGTGACTGACTGGGGGGGGGACTGAGAGCGAAAAATCAGGTTCCTGAGCGCTGGTCACCTGGATCGTTATGTTGACCTTGTCGTAAATGTTGTAGTTGCCCTCCTTGTTCTTCGCCTTGACCTCCAGCTTGTACTCGCCGGGAGCGGTGGAGTCGGACAC
>JARZZM010000022.1 GCA_030130125.1 Thermoproteota archaeon | reverse complement strand
TTCTCAGGCTAAGGCACTTGGCTCCCATCTATGGAGAGCACCCGATAGCACCAGGGAGTGAGGACTGGCTTCTAGTGGATCAGATACGCCGTGTTCTCCACGTCGGCCACATCCATGTATACGGAGTGGGGGAGTACAATGGGGTGAAGATAGTCAACTCGGGGACTTTTGAGAATGAGACTCCATATATAAAGAGTTTGGGAATTGAAGTGACTGTGGGGAAGGCCCCAATACTAAATCTAAAGAGTATGGAAATCGAGGTGAAGGATTTCTCCTCATAGCCGTTACCTTATGCCCATCTGGGCTAAGAGGTTCCTCATCTGCCTGAGGGGCAGAGCCATCTTCTTCACCACTTTGGTGTTCCCCCTAGCCCCCCCGTACTGCATCTCTATCTCGATGAGACCTTGAGACTCCAGCTCCCTCAATATGCCTGAGACCCTCCTCATAGTTAGTGGTTTTACCCCGTACAAGCTGGCTCTCTGCTCGTATGCGTGGTAGATGGTACCAGTTCCGGCCCTGACCGCCGGTCGTTCGAGCACATCGGCGATGGCTGCTAGTATGAGCCTATGGTGGAGAGGCAGGGTCCTGACGGTTATTGACACCTCCTCCTCATTGACTGTATCTACCGCCATGATAGCATGCTCCTTCGTCAGCTTCTCAGCTCTCTCGTTCTCCGCTAGCTCGGCAGCCATCCTCAGAATGTCTATAGCCCTCCTGGCATCACCAGACTCCTGAGCCACCCTGCTAGCTATGTACTGTAGGGCCTCGTCCTCCCAAGTGCCGACCTTGAGCCCTAGATCCGCCCTCTGCCTGAGTATCTGATACAGCTGAGGATGGTTGTAGGGCGGGAACTGCAGCCTGTTTGGTTCAAAGCTGCTCCTCTCTCTAGGATCTAGCCTTTCGAGGAAGTCCATGGTGTTGCTGATGACCACTAAGCTTATGCTTAACTCCTCGGGGAGGTCGTAGTTCAACCTAGTGAGGGCATAAAGCAGCCTCCCTCCATCCCTCTTAACCAACAAATCCACCTCGTCTAGAACTATCACCAGTCTAGAGTTTGAGGTCATGTAGGCATCGACGAATTTGTCCCAGAGGACATCGAAGGGATAGCCTGATGGTGGAACTAGAACTCCCATGGACCGATTCAATTGATAGAGAACTCTGTAGGCTGTGGTGGCTTGGCTGCAGTTTACATATGCGAATTTAGCCCTGAGGTTCGGGTACTCGTTCCTGTACTTCTTGATCACGTGCTTCACTACGGCTGTTTTACCCGTACCGGGCTTTCCAATGAAAGCCACATCGCTTGGAGGCTGATCCACGAGTAGATCTGAGAGTATCCTCGAGAATTGGAATATTTGCTCCTCCCTACTGGGCAGGGTATCAGGGATATAAGAGTCCCGGAGGACTCGCTTATCTTTAATTATCGTGTAGGACATGTAAGAGGTATCGATAAACGCCTCATCCAATGGCATCCGATCACTTCCCCTCCGCCCGGACCTGAATAAGTTGTATTGCCTCTGGAGGATTTAAAGTTAGTGCCCTTTTAAGGGAAAAGGTTCTAATGATAAGATGATAAGTTCCAAGTGATACAACCTTATTATAATGAGATGCGCATCGTTTCCATTCCATCAACTCCGGAGGGAGTCTCCCCTGTAGTTCAATTCCTTCAACTCCATTGGGCTGTGGTGGACTGGAAGTATAGGAATTTCAGGTCTGCTGCTCTAATATTGGAATGGAAGGAGTTGAAATTGTGGTGTGAGTGTCCCCACCATTAAACCCATGGTTATCACAATTATGGCATAGACTAGGAGGATCCAATCGTCTCTCCCATACTCATAGACTACATAGCTACTCCTCTTCTCTATAGCCCCAAAAGCCCTAGTCTCTAAGGCCTCTGCCAGCTGATGGCCTCTCCTTATCGCTATTATTATCATGGGAATCAGTATGGGGATCAACCTCCTTACCTTCTCCAAGAAGCCCCCCCTCTCCAGTTCATAGCCTCTACTAACCTGAGATGTGATGATCATTACCACATCATCCGCCAAAACGGGTATGAACCTTAGGGCTATCACGAAGGAGAAGGTTATCTGAAGGGGGACCTTGAGCTTGGTTAGGAGGTCGCCTATCTCCGCTGGGCTGGTGCCTGTCATGAATATTGCCGAGGCCATTATCATGCTTATCAGCCTCAGCACCATTGCGAGGCTGAACTCCAAACTATGGGTAGTGAGATAGTTTAGCACCACTAGTACTACGATGAACAGAAGGGATGCCTTAAGGGACCTCTTCACCCTTCTCTCGGATCTTGATAGAATTATTAGTGGTATTTGGGTCATAAGGGAGAATATCTGCATTAGAAGCGAGGCGCTGATTAGAGGAAGTGTTATGAAGGAGATGAAGAGTAGGAGTTTCGTGAGGGGATTGAGCTTGGAGTACGGTGTCTCCCTCACTTGAGTCCTGAAAATCTCCACCATTCCCATAGGGTCGAGCACTTAACCCACCTCCAGCAGAGAATCGACTATGTATTTGTAGGGAGGTATGAGGCCGTTAGTAGCGAGATTCCTTATATCCGAGAAGATCTCCCTAGGGTCTCCTCTATCGATCACGACCCCGTAGCGAAGCACGAGTACCACATCAGGACCAAGCTCGTCCAACCACTCCAAGTCATGGGTGACGATCACGACACCCTTACCCTCCCTCCTTATCCTCCTAAATATCTCCGATAACGACTCCTTTGATAGACTGTCCTGTCCTATTGTGGGCTCATCTACCGCCAAGAACTCCGGCTTCATGGACAGGATACATGCTATCGAGAGTCTCTTCATCTCACCACCGCTTAATGACCAAGGACTCCTCTCTCTCAACTCCCAAAGGCCTACTTCCTCCAACGCCCATTTAACAGACTCCCTAATTTCTTCAGGATCCATGCCTATCGATTTAGGGCCGAAAGATACCTCCTCATATACGGTCTCGGAGAAGAACATATGCTCTGGGTTCTGGAAGACCAGCCCAACCTTCTTGGACAGCTGAGCGACGCTGGCCTCCCTCGTGTCCACCCCATCCACGAGGACCCTCCCCTTCATCTCCCCCCTGTAGAAGTGCGGTATCAA
>JARZZM010000021.1 GCA_030130125.1 Thermoproteota archaeon | reverse complement strand
AGTGAGGACCGATCACCCCGCTAAGTCTCTGATGGCCTCCCAATTCGCAGGATGGAGGGTGAAAGTTGAAGAATACTTCGCGATGGGCTCTGGACCAGCAAGGATCCTTGCGAAGAAGCCCCCTGAACTATATGAGGAGATTGGATACGAGGAAGAGTCTGATGTCGCCGTCCTAGTGCTCGAAGGGAACGCCTTACCGAGCAGGAAGGTCATCAAATACTTATCAGAGAGATGCGGGATCGATGAGAGGGATCTCTACGTGGTCGTGGTCCCAACCAATAGCCTAGCTGGATCCGTGCAGATAAGTGCTAGGTCTGTGGAGACAGGCGTCCATAAGCTCCACACCTTAGGACTAAATCCCAGATATGTACTCTCCGGGAGCGGGAGGGCTCCTATAGCACCCCTCCACCCCGATCCTATGGTGATGCTAGGTAGAACCAATGATATGCTCCTTTACGGCGCGGAGGTCTTCCTATCTCTGGACATAGAGATGGAACGCGTGAAAGAGATAATAAAGCTGGCTCCTAGCTCCGCATCTAAGGAGTATGGAGTGTCAGTAGCCGAGAGAGTCGCCGAGCTTGGAGCCGAATTCTTGTACAAGGTCGATCCCGGATTCTTCGCTCCAGCAAGGTACGTGGTGTGTACCAAGGAGGGGAGGTGCATCCAAGCGGGCCGGTTGAGCCCGGAGCTTATCATCAGATCGATCTCGCTGGGAGGGAATTGAATCGCTCCTAGGAATTCTGACTAGAAATCCTAGGGGTTTCGGCTCATCAACTCTACTTGAAGCAGCCAGGAGGAGAGGGATTACGGCTTTCACCTTCGGATTCAGGGATATAATAGCTAGGGTGGGACTGTCCCCACCTCTTTCCGTAAAAGGCTTGAGCGCAGAGAAGCTAGATGCTGTAATAGTGAGGCCCATCGGCCGCTCCAGCCTGGAACAGGCAATATTCAGGTTGGATGTCCTCTATACGATGGAGGATATGGGTGTTCATGTGGTGAATCCCCCTGCTGCGATCGAAAAGGCGTTGGATAAGTACAGGTCTCTCTATCTGCTGGCGAAGAGCGGTGTACCCGTACCGGAAACGGTTGCCTTGGAGGATCCTACCATAGCCCATCAGTTGATGAGGGTCATGCCCGAGATCGTGTTGAAGCCCATATTCGGGTCTAGAGGGCACGGCTCGACTAAGATATCCGACAAGGATGTCGCATGGAACATCTTCAGAGAACAGGCTTTTTTCAGGCATGTCCTTTATCTACAGAAGTTCATACCTCATGAGAGAAAGGACATCAGGGCTTTCGTTGTAGGGGATAAGGTCATCGCCTCAATGGTGAGAGAGAGTCCGGAATCTTGGAAGACCAATGTGGCCATGGGAGCCAGACCTAAGCCGATGAAATTGAGCGAGGAGTTGGAGGATCTAGCTTTGAGATCGACTGAGATACTGAGATGCGAGGTGGCTGGCGTTGACATGCTAGTATCCAAGGATGGAAGGGCTTACGTCTTAGAGGTGAATAGTCAGCCAGGATGGAGGGGACTCCAGTCCGTCACGAGAGTAAACATCGCGGATAAGATAGTAGAGTATCTCTGGAGGAAGTCTAGAGAGTAGCAACTGATTGTAGAGGGAGCTAGGGAAGCTCCTTGTACCATCTCTCTGGCTTGATGTAGTCTTCTCCACCCGCCTCGAATGTTCCCACCACCACCCTGTGGTAGTTCCTTTCTCCCTCGGAATCGATCACCTCCTCGAGCTTGCCCCTAACTAATATCCTCTCTTCCTCCTCTGCTATGTCCCTATACAAGCTCTCGAAGGAGACTACCTCTCTTATATCCATCTCCACGCCCTTAGGGCCGGATACCACCTCAACATTTTCGACACCGTATATTGCTGGGGTGAATAGTGAGTACTCAGTGTTCGAGACCCTAGCCCTGATCTCCACGATTCCTCTTCCCTTGTAAATTCTCTCTCCATATCTCTCCAGAGGTTCTAGCAGGATTGGATGTACGGAGAATTGTACATCCTCAAAGAAGATCCTGTCCCACTTCTCTCTTCCCCTCAGGATCTCTGCCTCTTTTATTGAAAGGGGATATATCGACGCTATTTCCCTCGACCACTCCTCTAGTGTCCTCCCATAAGCTCTGTAGAATCTTCGATCATGATCGATGAGATGCAAAATAGTCTCTTTCAGTCTATATGAGTTTTCTTTCCCGTAGATGGTCAGGTCAATGTCGGAATAGGCTGGATTATGTATTCCTAGAAGTATGGAGCCCGTAACGCCGAAATACTTTTGGCCCACGCCTGATTCTTCGATCAAAGTGGTAACCAGTTCGACCACTCTCTTCTCCAGCGGATCCCTTGGTCCTCCCATGATCTCCTCCAGCCTATCCTCTGGAATATAATGGAACGAGATCCTGTCTCTAGGTACTTCTATCATTTCTATCCCTAATACAGGATCCCAGACGACGAAATCCGGATGCCTCTCTTCTAGCAGCTCCCTCACCTTTGAAACTCCGACGGCGCTATAAAACGGGAGGACTCTACTGAAGGAGGTACCCTTTCTCCCCCACTTAGTCTTCTCTTGAGCAGGAGCATACTTTAAGTACGCTATTACCCTCTCGGGAGGATGTACATTCCCGATCACGCAGAATAGAAGACCATCCTCAGTCTCCACGAAATCCCTGTCTAGGAAGCTTCTACGACTTTTCCCCACATCCATCACATAGTGTGCGTTCTTTCTTCCCTTTTAGCCTAACTATGACCACAGGAAAGTGAATACTTCCCTCTACCATTTCCCATGTGACCCCGTTCGGCTGGACCCCAAAAGTAGTAGCCATTTCAAACACATCCCTCCCTGTCCCCCATCCTCTCGAAAACTCAGCGGCCCTAGCAATTTTCAAGAGCCTGATGGGATCCATTTTCTCTCCGGAGTATCCCACTGGCGTTGGAAAGGCTTTAAACAGTCCCTTGAGGCACATGCCTAGGAGATAAGAGAGGGCTCCCCAATCTCTCAAGCCTCTCACCTCAGAGGGTCTAGTCGTCAGAATTAGAGAGCTTCCTTTTAGGAGGAAGGACTTGTCTGTGTCTTGGATGAGAACATTCACCCTCCTTCCTGTCTCCTCTTCTATCCTTTCCCTTATATAATCCGCAACACGGTTCGGATTCCGTAGGGGTAGAGAGACATAAGACAGGGGAAGATTAGATGCATCTATTCCCGCCTCAGATAGCGGTTTCAGAAAGTGCTTGATCCCTCCGACCTTCAAAGCTAAGGCCTTATGTCTAGATATGATATCTGAAGGAAGGGAGGCTATCTCCTCGAACGGCCCCTTTATGCCGCATATCCTCCCTATAAACAACCACACCTTCCTCACGAGATCCGTGGCTACCTTAACGCAGATCCCGGCCTTTAGCTCGGATTCGTCGAAGATCTCTCCAAGAGCCACAGAAAGGGCCTTCTCGGAAATCACTAAGAAATCTCCATCTCGTAGATCATGTGAGTAGGTTTTGAGGATGAGATCGATTATATCGGCTTCCGGCCTCCAGTACCTCATAGGTTTCCTGAGGATCAGATACCTCAGCTATATCACCCTTATTACCCTCTGTAGATACTAGCTAAGTTCTTCGCTATTAGAAGTGGTTGCTCGCACGCGCGGTGATGGCTGGAGAGCTACAGATTAAAGGTCTAAACAGCAAGTCTCTCCCAGCCAGGTATATATAAGAATCCATAGGGAATGAGTCTGATATGGAGGTGGATCACTGGGATATAGTGAGGGCATTTACCTTGGGACCCGTACTAGAGGCCACAATTCCTAAACCGGGAAACGTCAACAGGTATAGGGACTTCGAAGATCTAACAATATATCACTTCCTTTTTGGCTCGATATCCATAGTGAAGGTCCTTTACGAGGCGGTTGAAAGGGGTTTCAAGGTTAGGGAAGGTGCCCTGCTTCCCAGAGAGATCGGGCTGGGGGGGTTGATAGAAGAAGCTGTAAGTAGATCGATGGATGCTCAGGGAACTAATGCTAATTTAGGCATAATCAAGTTGATAATCCCCTTAGCTGCTGCATGCCCGTTATCCGAGGATTTCAGTGCGTTGGGATCCACAGCTAGGGAATTGATCGAGGAGTCTGTCCCGGAGGATACAGTAGCTCTCTACAGGGCAATTAGGAGGGCTAATCCTGGGGGGCTCAAGAGGGAAGTTGAGTATGATGTATACGGTGACAACGTATTTGAGGAACTAGTCAGGGATCAAGTTAATCTGCTGAAGATTTCGGAATTGGGATGCAGAGTAGAATTGGTTTACTGTGAGTGGTTGAATGGTTATGAGAGGACCTTATGGTTGACAAACTTGCTAGAGGATTTGTTGACATTAAACAATGACCTAGAAGGCGCTGTGATCAAGGGATTCCTGATGCTGATGTCTCAGGAGCTTGATACCCTGATCGTCAGAAGGGCAGGGGTAGAGAGGGCCGAGCAGGTGAGGAATTTAGCGAGGAAAGTGCTGTCTGGCGAGATCTTGTTAGAGGAGCTGGATTCCTTCCTTAGAAGCGGGAGAAAGCCTTTGAATCCCGGTAGCTTAGCGGATGTGACGGCAGCAGCCATAAGCCTTCTGATCCTGAAGGGATACACCCTTACCTAAATGTGAGGGGATGAGCACCCTATCCGATTTCAAGCTGTCCGTGGAGTCCATCCTCAAGTGTGTGGAGTCCCATTCGGTGCTCCTTTCTCGAAGAAAGGGAAAAATATATAAGGTTAAAAGGGAGGAGGCGGCTACAGATTCCTGTGAATTATGGTCGTCTTCTCAGGGTATTGAGCAAGTATAGATGCCCAGCTATTGCTTTCTCTGGAGGTAGGGACAGCACATTTCTCCTGTGGGCGCTCAAACGAGCTGGCGTGGATAGGGTAATGGCCGTGACAGTCGACTTCCCCTACATACCTAGGAGGGTTGTAGCGGCCAGTGAAGAGGTGGCCAGACTCATTGGAGTGGATCACATAATCATCAGGGATGAGAAGGTAATGAAAGAGAATGAAATATTGAGGAATGGTCCCCTCAGATGCTACTTCTGCAAATTGCGGATGATGTCCCTGATCTTAAATGTGGCTGAGCGAGAGGGGTGCGATGCGGTGCTCGATGGGACCAACGCCAGCGATGTGAGGGAGGACAGGCCAGGCTTAAGGGCCCTGAAAGAGTTGGGAGTCCAGAGTCCGCTTGTAGAGGCGGGAATTAAGGAAGGAGAGGTGATCTCACTGCTGAGGGACCTGAATCTCCCCTACTTGGCAGAAACGTGCTTGCTGACTAGGATGCCGCCGGGAAGGGAGGTTAGTCTCGATCTATTGAAGAGGATCGAAGATTTAGAGGACTTCGTCCTCCGAGCGGGTGTCTCTCTAGTGAGGGCCCGCGTTCAGGGAAGTGAGGTGAGGATAGAGGTCCCTCCCGGAGACATGCATAAGATTCTGGAGATCCGGGATGAGATTTTGGAGATGGCCTTATCTACGGGTTTCCAAGCCGTCACCCTCGACCTTATGGGTTATAGGGGATCTAAGCTTGTGCTGATCTAGGAGAGCATGTTATTGATGGTGCAAGCTGCTTAGGTGCTTTTACTAATTCGAGTAGCTGCTTTCCGCAACCTAAACCTAGTGAAGATGGATCTACGCCTCAACTAGGATGTGAATGTTTCATCAACCTCCTCACGATCCTTTCAGCTACATCCAGCAGGTCGGCCATCTCTCTCAGCTCTTCCTCAGATATTCCGTAATATTCGTGGGCTATCGGGTTCCTGAGGAAAATCAGCCTCTTGAGGGCCCTCAGCTCCTCCCTAGTTATCGCTCCCTCTTCGTACATTATCTGGAATATGTCGGAGTAGGTAGCGGGGTACCTGTCCAGATCCACCACGAACCTCTCACCGATCTCTATGAGGGAGTTCGTCGCCTGAAAGCACTCCATGGCTAGGGCCGTGTAGATCAAGTAATCGGAGAGATCCCTCTCCTTCAAATCCCTCGCTCTTCTGTAGTGGCTCATGAACCTAGCTAGGCTATTCGACCTCAAGGAGCATCTCCCTCATCTTTCTGTACATGCGGGAATGCTCGAGGTAGTTCCTGATGGTCCTGAATTTGATCTCCTTGAACCTTTCCTCGTCCCTCAAGTAGAGGACTTTCCCCTCCCTCAATACATGGAACTGGATGTAAGGGGGGAGCCTGTGAAACAGGACCAAGTCTATCCTCCTAGAGTAGAGGCTTCCCAGCTCCGCCTCGTCCTCCGGGGTTGGATCCTCCACGACCACGGCGATATCAACGTCTGAGAGAGGTGTGGTCTCTCCTCTAACGGTGGAACCAAAGAGTATGATCGCCAGCACCTTCTCGTGGGACTTCAGTCTCTCCAGCACTTGTTCCAGCTCCATCATCAAAGTAGGGTCACATCCTTAAAGATGAATGCGCGACCGAGCAAGTCGAGAGCATACCAGCTTAAGAGAGGGCAATGCCGCGGTCGTTTTCAATTACTAGATATCCTTTTGTACTAGTAGAGTAGAGTACTGTGATGCCGAGGGTGAAGGTCACCAGGAACTACCAGGTCACAATTCCGGCTGAGGTGAGGAACGAACTTGGAATAAGGGAAGGCGATTACTTGGAAGTTTACGTAAGTGAGGAGGGCCACATAGTAATGAAGAAGGTTAGGAGAGCTAGAAAGACCCTTAGATCTGGGAGGAAGCTTACCATCGAGGAGATCGATGAGGTGATAGAGAGGGGAAGGAGGGAAACCTTTTGAGGGCCGTGATCGATACCAACGTCCTGATCTACGATACATACGAGGATTCAATGCACCATGGAGATGCTTCCCAACTACTAGATCGATTGGAGGAGTGGGTGATTCCCCTGATCGTCATCTATGAATACATCTGGTTCCTCAAGGGGATGGGAGTCGATCCATCTACGGCGCTGGATAAGCTGGAGGACTACATCTCGTCCGAGAAAAGCAGGACCTACAAGGAGGGAGAGCTCCTCATAAGGAAGGCCCTAGGATCCCTAGCCGAGGAGCGTATCTCACTCAACCGTTTCAATGATGAGGTCATCATCAGGATAGCAAGGGAGGAGGGGATCTCGCTCGCCACCTTCGATAAAAGAATGAGATCTAGGGCGAGGAAGCTCGGTGTGGATGTGGTTCCTACCCGATAGCGGACAGCGCGTGTAGGTCGAACCCCAATATCGGATACTAACCCCTACCATGGATCCAGCCCCTAACCAAGGAAGCCTTCTTCTCGATGTCATCCAACTCTTGGATGGATGCCCTGAGGAGGAAGGCCCTCGGGTACCTCTCCACCAGCACCACGCAGTTGGAGAGGGCGCTGACCCTGAAACGCGGCGGGGAGTAATCCAGCACCCTCACATCAACGTAGATCCCGGCAATATCGGTCAGCTCGAGGCTCAGCTGCTCGCAGAAATCCAGCTCCTCCTCATAGGGAATCGAGTATCCGGTGTATACGGCAACGTCTATGTCCCTGAAAGGTCTGAGCTCCAAGAATCCCCCGTGAATTACCGCAAGCAAGACCTCCTCCCTATTCAGAATCGCTTTTCTGAGCTTTTCAACTATAGATGCCTTCTCCTCATCGCTTAGCCTGTGGAACTCGAACTTCCTCCTCTCCTCAGCCCTTCTCAGATAGATAGGCCTTCACCTCCCTTGCAAACGATCTAATAGCCTCCAATCCGCCTGACCTAGTCTCCCTATATATCCTGAGATCGTCCACCTCCCAGTACCTGTGAATTACCATGTTCCTGAGGGATGCCAGTCTGGCCATCACCTCAGAAGTGCCCACCGAAATTATCCCACGCAGAGCAAGCCTCTTGAATATCTCCCTGTAACTTCTAGCGCTATCACCTTCGATCTGCAGTATGAGAATGCCTAAGTCAGCGGACGCCTCCACGATTTGGACTATAGAGTATCTAGCCGTCCTACTCGCCAAAAAGGACCTTTCGTCCATTGAGGTGAGCTTCTCAAGCTCTCTCAGTGCCTCCTCGATCTCTTCGAACCTTTCCGCTACTTTCGACACAATTTGACTGGGATGCCGAGATAAATAATCTTTCTCTATTAGCTAATTACGGGGCAGGTAGGCGCTACCGGTATACAGACCAATCAGTGGAACCTCTTAACCCAGGGACTTAACCTTACTTCCCTCGAGATATAAGGGAGGAGAGGGAGGGGTTCCCCACAGGGACGCTTCATCGAGTTCCGTTTTCACGTGTAGAGAGCAGCTAACCGACCTCCCTTACCCATCTCTCCTCCTCTGGGAGTCTTTCGAACATTCTACCGGCCTCTAACAGCAGTTCTCCGGCTGAGGTCGGCCCCATCTTCCCCAAGAGTCCCGTCCTCCTGAGGATAACGAAGGCCTTCTTTATCTCCTCATCCGTGACGGATGTGTACTTCTTCAGGTTGTTGTACACGATCCTAGCCTCCACATTCACCACATCGACTCCCTTCCTCCATGCCTCCTTAAGCTCCTCTATGTTCTCCGAGATGACCCTCAGGACCCAGTAAACGGTGGGGGTGACTGGGAACTTCATGGTCTTCATGGTCTGGGTGTTCCCGAAGGAGACCACGTCCTTCATCACCTCCCCTATGGGTGTCAGGCCGATCGTCCTGTTCTGGAGCATAACCACGAGTCCCTTAGATTCGGCCTCTGATATGGCCTTCCTGACGATTCTCTTGGCCTCCTCGTCATCTTTCACCCCTAGATACTCGTTCACGGCGCTGACAAGCTCGTCCCTCCTCAAGTACTTTCCCTTGGGGATCTTCATCAGGATAGCTACATCATAGGCCGTGAGCACGGGCCTCCTCACCACCCTGCTGCTGAGATCAACAAGCAACCTACCCTTCTTGGTGAGATCCTTGTCCACGAAACCATGCCTTTTGGCCTGTCTGACCCACTCCGCCATCGGGACTTCGTCAGCAAGGGGATAGGTCACGGCTTTCAGCGACTCGCTCGTGATGTCCTCGCTGCTGTCCTTCACGAGGTTGTAGGCCTGCCTCCCATGTCCAGTGAGCCAGTAAGTGTCCTTCATCTCGATCTCTCTCCTCTCCACGAGTCCCTTGGACTCTAAGAGGATGAGAGCCTCTCCCACGTCAGCTATGCCCGATTTATCCTCTATCCACCCCTTAGTGGGGAGTATCTCCGGGTTCGTCTCCTTCTTCCTCTCTGCCTCTTCTATAGCCTTGAGGACCTTGATCTCCTCTATTGTGAAGTAGAACGGTGTCGTGGGCCTCCGAACTACGCCCATTTCCTTATAGGCCGCCAGCATTCCCCTTCCAGCTTCGGTTATTCCTCTGCCGTCAGCCAGTCCCATCTCCACCAACCTCTCAGTGGACTCTCCTCTCTCTATCTGCTCCGCAGTCCTCTGATCGACGGTTATCTGAGTTGTTACTACGGAGATCAGCCATATGGACTCCCTAGCCCTCCTACCTGCCGGTGTCAGCGTGTATACGGCACCGAACTCGTCGGGCGGGGATATGTACAGGAGATCCATCGCTTGAAGAGCGTTCACGACCCACTTTCCGAAGCCCAGCTCGTCCCTTATCCTTATCAGCTCCCCTAAGTCCTCCGGACCAGGCGGTATTACCTCTATGAAGTCCGATAGCTCGGCAGCTAGAAGCAGGGAGGGTCTCGACTGTACCTTAACCTCCAAGAGCTCCCTGGCCAGATCGGTAGGCCCGTCCTCCCAGAACCCCCTCTCTCTCAGCGCGCTCTCCCAATTGGGGAGGATATGGCCAGTTCTAACCGCCAGCTCTACCATCTTATAAATGGGTGTGTCGACCCAGACATCGGGTAGGGACTCCACATCCAGCTCAGCCCTCCTCAGGGCCTCGACCAGCTTCCTCCCAGCTGACGTGAGGTTTATGGTCCCGTCCGATATATCCACGAGTCCCAGAACCTTCAGCTCGGTTACTCTCCTCGAGAAGGCGAGTTCATCTACCCCCTCCTCTCCCCTGAATTCCAAGGCCTCCCTGCCACCCTCGCCGAGTCGGAGGAGTAGCTTCAAGTGATCCCTCCTGATCAGCATGTTATCACCCCTCCAAGACACACGACCAGTAAATTAGATTTCCCCAATCCTCAAGGGATACGGTTTCCCCTTAATAGATTAAATTTTCACTACATCAGGGGATCTATAAAGTTTAATACGAGCGGATAAGATTTGTTTCCACATTATAAAGTATCTTCCCTATGCGACTACGAGAGTTGCCTACCTTGGGGTAGTGAGGGGAAGCGGGCCCATCAACTTGGGCGGTACGCAGCCAGCCCGAGCGGGCTTGCAGCTTATTCGATGGACATAACCTTGGCTACCCCCTATTAGTCGTCGGGTACAAGCAGATGCGCGAGGCCTGATGGTGAAGGCCCGCTGGAAACCCTCATAGCCAGAGCTAGGGGAAGGTTCGAGTGGGGGACTGGAGAAAGAGGTGCTGGCTACAGGACGGGCCCCTTCCGGTCGTCAGGATCAACCTTCCCCCCACAGTCTGGCGACCTCTTCAACGAGGTCGCTATCGCCCTCCACCACCAAGTGGTTCTCGCAGGCAGCCAGCAGGTTGGCGCACAGATCCAAGTAGCTGGATATGCGGGGTGACCAGAGGAGCACGATCACCCTGATCCTATTGGCTAGTGATGAGATTATGGCCTCGAACTCCTCAAGGTCATCCGGGATGGGGAGGGTCACGCGGAGGCTAGGGCCCGAGATCACCAGCCGGGCGTCCGGAAATCGGTCCCTCAACTTCCTCATGAAGGAGTGTATCCTCAAGAGCTCTGCCTTTTCGATCTGTGAGAGCCTCAGCGGTTGCCCGGAGCCTCCTCTTAATATGGGGATCCTCAGGCGAGATCTCAAGGCCTCTCCGCCTCCTCTAGCGCCTTGGCAACGGTGTCTAGGGGATCGCCTACCGATTTGAGGAACCTCTCAGCCCTCCTCCCGAGCTCACCTGAGCTCACGTCCTCCAGCAACCTCTCGTAGGCCCTGATCACGGTGTCCTCCTTGGCCTTCACTATCAGGCCCTCCCTCATCAGGACCTCGGTGACGCACGGCTCCTCCCTGGGGAATAGGGATATCGCTGGGATACCGAGGAGCGCAGCCTCCCTTATCATGGTCCCACCACCGGAGAGGACTCCAGCGGAGGTGGAGATCAGATCCAATCCATCGACCACGCCCTCGTACCTCGATCCGTCGGGCAGGACGATCCCGCCTTCCCTCGGCATCCTGACCTCATCCAAGCCGGTAGAACGGAGTAGCCTGCTCACGGCATCCTCGAAGTGCTCCGCAACTTCCAAGTAATGGGATCCCACGGGTGGGGGTCTGACTATGACGTATCCCCCCTCTCTCAGCCCTAGACGCCTGTGTTCCTCCCTTGTTGGCTCCTCAAGGTAATCGAGGACGTGCGATACCTCGAAGACCCCCTTGAACCTCAGGGTGGGCCCGTAGGTCGGACCTCGGAAGCACTCCGGCACCACCGCGACGGTGGAGAGGGGGAAGGTCAGCCTGGTGATCACGTGAGGCGGCAGGTCGTTATCGTTGAGGGCAACGAACGGGATTCCGAGCCCGAAAGCCACTCTAGCCTGCTCCGCCGATCCCTTGGAGGTGGCCGCACTTACATCCAGTTCATCCACCAGCTCGGCCAGTTCCCTGACCCTCTCGGCGAAGGCCCTGAGCTTCTCCTCCTTGGTGCGGCCCCACCTGCCCACCACTAGGAAGTCCTGGCCCAGCAGCCTGCGGGCCAGTTCCACCAAGGGACCCTTTCTCCTTACCGTCACCAGCGTCTCCTGAGGGTACCTGCGGAGGAACCTCCTCCAGAGCCTGACGTGGGGCTCGTTCACCACATCTATCCACAGCATACCATCACCTAGGGGATCAGAGCGTACTCCACCACCAGCCTCACGTCCGTTCCTAAAGCGTGCCTCACCGTCTCCTCAGCGGCCCTCACCACCGCCGGGGTCATGACCGGTCCCCGTTTGAACCTCATCTCGCTCACATATATCCTAGCTCTAAGCACCCACTCCGCCCCCCTAGAGGTCAGGGAAACGTTAACATCCTCCGGCAGCACGCCAGCATAGGAGGCGATTATCTCCTTCACCACCTTCATCACGTTGCCCGTCGAGAGGGTCTCGGCGGCCCTCATCGACTCGAACGCCGCGGCACTGTGGATCATGAGGGTGAGGAAGGTGAAGATCACGAAGGCGTAGAGGGCGATCCTCTTCCTCCTCTCCCAGAGGAACCTGTTCGAATAAACGGTGACGAACGCCATGACGAGGAGCGTGTATCCGGCGCTGACGTGGGTGAACCTGTTGATTCCCAAGATGTAACCGGACGCGAGCCAGAAGAGGAAAGCGTAGCCGAGGACCCTAGCCCTGCTCCTCCAGCTACCGGTCTCCCGGGCCCTCACCGCCTCTAGGGTCGTCAGTCTGAGGAAGGCTGCCGAGGCAATGAGGGCGAGGAAGAAAACCACGTTGGGGGTTAACAGGCTGAGGGGGAGGATGGAGGCGACGAAAGCGATAACGCCAAGGAGGGAATCATGCGCAATTGAGAAGAGGGTTGAGGCGTTGGTGGAAATCACGACGCCGAACAGCCAGCTCAGGACTATCGGCAGGAGAACGAAAGCCACTTTCCTGCTTATGGCTTTGAGGGCCTCCCCGAGGGACTTGGTCCCAAGCAGGCCGACCGACACCTTCACCCAGAGGGAGAGGAACCACACGACCGCCACTATGAGGGAACCCACTGCCCTCAAAAGAACCTCGGCGCTCGTCCTTGCAACTCTTCCAGACACCTCACTGAAGGACTCCATGAACTCATGGAAAACGCGATCTATCACGGGGTATATGGCGTAGAACTTCGCCGAGATGTAGCCAGCAGCTATCAGGGCGATCACGTTCACAGCTACCAAGGTGGCAGAGCCGACGAAAAGTGAGGGGTTGAGCATCGCCAGCGACACCCCCACGGCGGCAGCCGGTGGTACTAGAGCTATGGCTATGGCCGAACCGACCAGCGCAGCCTCGGCCCTCTCGTGCATCATTGCAACGGAGCCAGCGAATCCCGCAGCCAAGGCTATGGCCAGATCAACCAGATTGGGACTTCCCCTAGCGGCTAGCTCCCTCGTGATTTGGAGGGGAACGTAGGAACCAGCGAGGGCGGAAGTGACCCAAGAGAGACCAATTACTAGGAAGAGGGCTTCTAACCCTACCTTCAGTCCCGTGTAGAAGAGGTCCAGACCTGTAACCTCCCCCCTCCTCACATCTATGAGAGCCAACCCCACAGCTCCAGCCACGATGGCCCCCATCAGGGGGGAGAGGAGCATCGAGCCAATAATCGCGTACACGTTATCCGCCATCAATCCCACTGCAGCCAAGGCGCTGGCCAGAGAAGTCATTATCATCGATTTGGGATCCGACACCTCCTTAATCTGATCGAAAGCCCTTCCCAATATTCTGAGGGCCCTCTGATTAGCCTCATTTATCACCTCGCTGCTTTCAGCCTCCTCCATCTCCGACACCAAGTAATAGGTGAGGGTGATGTAGCCGGTGGTGTAGAGGGGGAAGAGGGCGAGCAGAAGGAGTATGACCCAGAGAGAGGCTGTTACTAGCCTGTACCAGAACTCGACGCTTATACCGGTGGGCATCTTGAGTGAGGAGTCCATGCTGCTCGATACAGACCAGACAACAAGTTCTAAGCTCCACAGCTTCCTTATTCGTCCGTTCATCTCCTCCATGGTGGAGGAGATGTTCTCATAGAGCTCCGCGGCCCTGAGGGGATCCCTCCCCTCAACTAGGAGCCTCACGAGCTCGCCGAACTGTCCCGCCATCTCAGCCCTTTCGGATAGGAGGATCGAGAGCTCGCTCTCGTTCAGCCTGACCGCCTTCAGCTTGTCCAGCTTGTCGTCCAGATCCGCGAGAGAGGTTGCCAGCTGTGTGACATCCCTCAGGGTGGGGATCACGGTCAGGCTCGCGTTCTCGGTCACATTGACGTTGAGGTAGGAGAGGGTCACCCTCACGGGATAAACGCCGGGTTTAGAGGGCGCAGTTAGGGAGAAGTGATGCACCTCCGCCGTACCTGTGGAGACGAAGGATCTCTCCTTTCGGATCGGCGTTCCCTCGTCTATCACTTCCACCTTCACGGTGTAGTGCGTGCCCTGGGGCAATCCAACGTTCAGAGCTACTGTGACATTCACCAAGCCAGATGGGCCGACAGCCCTAGGTTCCAGGGTCACCTCGATGCCCGGTACTTGTGCTCCGGCGTGCAGCAGGGTGATGGCTATTAACGCCAAGAGAAGGGACCTCCTCATCCCTCGTCTTCTCTCCCATATGGACCAAAAATTTAACGCTTAGCCCTCAGCCGGGGCACGACCAAACTCGCCTCGGGCAGGACTGCCACCTTCCCGCCCACCCTAGCGAGGGCCTCGTCCAACGCCTCCTGCGGATTGGAGAAGGGCTTGAATCCTATCCTCTCAAGGATCTCCGGGCTCAAGTCAGTGACCGCGTACACCTCCGCCTTATCCAGAAGCTCCACTATCTTCGCGGACTTGTGATAGCCGAGCCTGTAATTCTTCCATACATATTCCTTTATCTCCTCCCTGCTCCTCCCGGCCAGGAGGTCGTAGAAGTTTCTGGGCCCGATGCCGTCCCAGCAGGGCGCGACGAGTATGACCACGCCGCCCTCCCTCACCAAGGGTTTGGCGGCCTCCAGCGCCTTGTGAGACTGATAGAGGTCTATTCCCATCTCTCCCGGGGCCACGGCCACAACTATGTCCGCCTGTTCGGGCAGCTCCACCGAGTACCTGCTCTCCACCTCCTCGACGAGGGAGTAGAAGGAATCGAATATGTCACCTGACTCAGCGGCCCACGCCCTCCCCTCCCCGGTGATGGCCACATTCAGGGAGAAGATCCTCACCCTTCCCGCCACCTTCCTGACCATCTCCTCTAAATCTTCGTGCAGTGGGTTTCCCCTGAGTCTCCCAAGGGCCGCTTCGGGAAGTAGTGCCATTTTGTGGTTTGCCTCGACGCATTCGTAGGCGCACAGACCAGGTGCGATGCTCTTCCTACCCCCAGTGTAGCCAGCGAAGTAGTGGGGCTCTACCGAACCCATGGTAATTACGAGATCGTTTCTGAAGACTTCCGAGTTTATCAGGATGGGGGTCCCCCTCGCGGTCCTTCCCAAGTCGGTGAACTCGCTTCCCTTCGAGTCATGGTACGTCGTCACCCTTCTCAGTCTGTCGTAGTGGTGTCCCAGTATCAGCCCCCTGTACTCCTCCTCTGTAGGTGGCCTGTGGGTCCCGGTGGCGACTATGATCCTCGCGTCCTCCTCCAACCTTGGGAGGACGTGGTCCAGCATCTTAGGAGTGGGGGTGAGCCTAGCGGAGTCGTTAACCACTATGAGCACCTTAGAAGCCCTGATCTCCTCCAACCGATCGCTGCTAACCGGAGAATCCAGTGCCTCCTCCAGCATTTCATCTACATCAACTTGGGGAGGGGCCTTTACACCGTAGACCCCCAGCAGATTCTCATCCGGGATATCGAGGTGAAGGGGCCTGTCCCCGTAGAGGATCCTCACCTTCCCCACAGGATCGCCCCCAGAGCGAGGGAAATTATCACGGATAGAATGGAGGCAGGCACCAAGTACTTGTAGACGCCCGAGTACCTCCCACCGTAGTGTTCCAGTGTAAGTATTAGACATAGGTGCACTGGGGAGAGCATGACCCCTATGTAGCCCCCCGTATACCCCACCAGAAGTGCCAGGTCATTTATCGCTTTACCGGTCCCCAGCACATTGATCAGGAGGGGAAAAGCTGTTCCGGCGAACACGAACTCCCCGGCGGTAGTGGCGCCTATGACGAAGGGGAGGGTGAAAACTACGGGCATTATCGGAATACCGTGGGAGACCATGAAATTCAGGAGGGCATCGGCTGAATGACTGTCGAACACGTACTGCCTGTACATCATCACGGCCACTATCACCAAGAGGATCTTGGGCGAGAGGGCGAACTTCACGCCCTCCACCAGCTTCCTCTTGGAGGGCCTCGCGTATGCTGCGGTTGCCAAGGCGGTGATCAGGAGGGCGAACTCCACCGGGAGCCTCACCACGAAGACTAGGATCACGACGAGGAGGAAGGGCCATCCTGCCACTATCAGTTTCCACCTGCTGCCAACTCTCTCCTCACAGCTCCTAGCTCTCCTCCTCAGTAATGGGTAGGAGATTATTAGGCCCGCCCCTATCGTCCCGATCGCTGCGGGAAAGGTTGATTCTATTATCCTGACTATCGGCGTGTTTAGTATGACTGCGGTGAGTATGAGGGCCTGGAATAGGGGCCAGACGGGCACCCATATGTGCCTGAACCAGTAGTTCAGAAAGGAGGCGAAGTTGCTATCCAGCCCCTGCCTCTCCAAGTAGTGCTCCTTCAGCATCATGGCCGAAACCAAGGCGCCGCCGGGCATGGGAATGAGACCTACCAGCGATGGGACGAATATGGAGGCGAAGTTGCAGCTCAGGCTGGCGAATAGCCGGGTCATCTTATCGAGGATGCCAGCCACCTTCATCATGTATGAGAGGAACAGGGCCGAGAAGAAGGCTATGAACAGCTTCAGAGTGGAGTAAGTGAGGATCCCCCTGACAGTGGAATCTGCCATCCCTGCCCCCAAGGTGAGCAGGCCGAACACTAGGGTGGAGGCCATTATTGCGACGTGAACCTCCTGCTTCCTGATCAGAAGCCCCACGAGCATAGCCACTGAGATAGCGAAGCTCAGCACGGGATCCACCATCGGCCTTCCCTGCCTCCAGATACCATTTCTTAAAATCGTTAACCTGCTGGCGCCTTCACCCGAAGCCCTCGTTGGTGGCGCATGCCGTTTCGCCTTAGGGATACCGGACGCGCATCCTAAGCTCATCTAATCTTTCTAAGCTGCCCAGTCGTGTGAATACCTTTGGATGAATCTGGTGTCCTTCAGATGCCTTCTTGGGAATTAGGGCAATATGAGGAAAATGAATTACATTTTAACACGAGCTTCAGTTCACGGGCATATGCTTAAAAAATTGTTCGTAAAGAGAAAAACAATTGAGCGGAATTACACACGTCTTTTTTGTTATTTGCGCGAGTGACGTCCAAGTTTATTAGTAATCGACCCTTAATCTGGTATGATGGAAAACGCCTCCTTGGTAGTATACGTGTACAGGGGAGGGCAAAAGTGGTCAAGGTTCCACACTGCCAGGGGAATAGTTGAGACTTCAATTCCCTTCGTAGCTGACGTGGTCGGCCTCCTCGGCTCTCCCAGGGTCAAGGTCCTCGTGTTCGTTCCCCACTGCATAGCAAGATTGAGGGAGCTCAAGGATCTCGATGGCTTGGTGGAGAGGGTCAGGGATGAGATTAGGAATGTGCTGAGAATGAGCAGATTGAACGGAGAACCAATAGATAGGATATTCAAGGAGAATTACGGTCGGTCGTTAATGGCAGAAACTCGTGTGGTTCCCTTGGAGTGCACCGGCAGGTGGAAGATAGACGGCGAGGTAGTGGAGTTCCAAGGAGATCTGCTCTGGATGGCCCTCAGGATCATGCTGTTCTTGGAGGACGAGCTGAGGGACTTACCATCCGAGAAGCTCCTCCTAGTGGATCTGAGTGGTAGAATTTATCACGCTCCGGTTTACGCTGCCTCCAACTTGGTGAGCGCCTCATACCCAGGGGTGTCCATGAGGTATGTTTACTGGGAGGGTTCTCCCAGACTGGGCAGGCCAGAGACTAATGGAAGGAAAGTGGTTAAGGGGGCTGAGGAGCTCCTGACCGTGGCGAATCTCCTAGCTGCCCTCCTAAAGGGATGTCCGGGTGAACCTATCCATGCACTGCCGGATCTTGTGGACAGGTTGAGGAGAACCGAACTGGGGGAGAGGGCTGCAGGTGGATTACTCTCGATGGTTGGGGTGGTCTGTGGTCTCAAGCTCCCGATATTGCCCCTAGCACATCTCTCGATCCTTGAACTGATGAGGACGGAGATCCCTTACATTAGGGATCCGTTGGACTTGGAGATGAACGTTGAATTGCTGAGGTACGATGTCCGGACCGTGAGGTACATCTACTATTCATTCGGGACGGAGCTGGAGGATCCCCTAGTGGCCCTGATGATAGCTGCTACCTCATACGCTAAGGAGAGGATTCGGGAAATGGGGATCGTCCCCTCCTTGGAGGAGTTCGAGATAGTGGACAGGCTCACGGGCAGAAGGCTTCGGCTGGTGGATATGAGTTGGGAGTGGCTGGAATTGATCAGCGATTTCCTCTTGGAGAATGGAGCCCTCACTCAGCTCACTACGATCTGTGCCCACCTAGGTCCGATGTTGGATATTTGCAGGGAGAACTTGGGCTTTCGCAACTCCACGGGAATGAGGTACGACGAGCTGTGGAAGCTTTCTAGGGAGGAAGGGATTTCGCTACTTGCGGACCTGCTTGAGAGGAGCGAGACGGCTGAGGACCTCATGGATGAGATGAGGGAAGTGATGAGAGATCCCTCGAAGGTGATGGAGATGAGGGAGATCATTGTTTCCTCGGCTGGACTGTCTCCTCCTCTCGTGTACCTTATACACGCCCTCGACAGGGGAGTGGAGTTCCTTTACGTGGTGGACCTTGTCAGGAAGTTGAGGGAGCCCTCCTCACTTGTTTTCCTGTGCTCCCTCCGATGACCTCCTGAATCTCGCCACCATGGCCGAGATTATCAGGGCGGCGCCCACCAAGAGCACCACCATCCAACCGGGTGGATGGGAGAACCTGAGCGACCTTATCTCCCCTCCCACGCTGTAAACCAAGTTCCCGTCATCCGACCAAGCGTAATGTATCTCCCCTCCCCTAGCTAGCTCCTCGACCGAGTCCCCGTACCTCAGTAGCAGGACGTTTGTACCGTTTATTTCCAGCTTAACGATCAGTTTCCCGTCCGTAGACCACTTGAAATCCACCACCTGGGCTGGGGGGCTCGACCACCTGAGGTTGAGTTGATCATCGAGGACCTCCAAGTGGTATCCGTCCTCGTCCCTCACCACAGCGGCTATCTCTCCCAAGGGAGACCACTGAGCGTAGACGAATCCCCTGTAATCGGTCATCCAGCTTTGGTCTGAGGAGGGATCATAAAGCTCCATCCAGTGCTTGCTGTAGTCGGGGCAGGGGCTCAGCCAGAGCACTACAGCGAGCTTCCCGTAACTGGACCACTGGAATCTGACGAATCGGGCCTCGCTGGAATTCCAAGAGTTGCCGGTGGAGGGATCGTACACCTGGACGCGCTGCCAGTTCACATTGTAGCAGGGACCGTCGCACAGCCTGACTGCAATGGCCCCCGACGATGACCAGTTGAACTCCACAAACCTCGCCTTCGATGAGGACCAGAGAAGGCGCATTTCCTCGTTGTAGAGATTGACCCACCTAAGCCCTCTTTCCTCCAACTCGGCGGCGATGAATCCGCCGCGATAGGAAAGGGAGTTTATGTCAGGAGAGGCATCTGCTAGAATGAGTGGTATCAGCAGTAATAGGAAGGCTGAAGAGGTCGCCGCGCGATGCATCTCCATACTCAGACAATCATTCAGATAAAGTTAGTTGAGGCCTCCATGTCCTTAACAGGTTTCCCACCTGCGCCTACTCTCGTCCAGTCCTCCAGCCCCGAATAGGAGGGTACTGGTCGACTAAGGCACAGCGAGGCTCTTTCCAATGATAGGGAAGTATCAGGAGTTCGTCAGTCCAAGGGTACTCAAGGGAACCTCTCTGAAGTATATCATCAAGTCACTGCCCTTTTCTCCTACATGGGGCCCATCTTCCTCTGATCTGAGGAATGCCCTCAACGGACACCTTAAGTCTTTTACGTGCAGACCATTATATCCACTTCTATCATCAGAATAGAGCCTTACTAGGATACTCTCCTCGCGCTTCTTCGTTTGGTGCCCCTTTAGGTGCTCCCCATAAATCTCGATCAGGGTGTTCTCGCTGGGACATAGATGCTCTTGTAGGTAGTGTATCTTTACATCACTACCGCCATCGCTTCTCTCCTCGTATACTAACGAGTTTTTTATTTGCTTTTCGTCTAAACTATCTAGTTTTCTGAGGATATCCAAGAGAGTCGGTAAATAATTATCTCTCATGCAGGCAAATATATAGAACCTCTTTAAGTTATCCTTCGTAGAGCCTCCCTTAGAACCCTCCCTTGGAGTTATTTCCGTTTGTTGAAGGGAAGTTTCATCTTTAGGTACGATTGCATCTAGAGGCGTAATCAGGGGGCAGGTAATATCGAAAGGACAATTCATTACTTCCTTTTTATTTCCCTCCCTGCGACTCAGCCTTCTCTCCAGCTCGGGGTTCCGAGGTATCATATTGAAGCGCTGTATTACTTCGCACTCCTCGTAACCTCTATCTCCTACCTTTCCCATCTCCAGAAAAGCTTCTAACACATACCTGTGATCATGATTTCCCCTTAAGCCCTTTAAGTCGCAATTACACGTATAGAACCTCACGAACCTCAGATTGTTCTTCCCTCCAGCTACCCCCTTAAGGTTCATTAGTTTCCCGATCGCGTCATAAAGGGCACCTGGGATATCACGCAGGCAGAGTTTCAAATTAAACAGATTTCTCTCCTTAGGGAAGTCGGGATTTAGTGCATCGAGAACAGCTAGCATTGGTTTTACAGGCTCTTGGTAGGGATCAACTCCCAAGAAGAATGGGGGAATATTCCAGCTACTATCCCCCCGCGACCTCTTCAGTAAATTTTCCATCTCCACAATCATTCTTGCGCCTGCCTCGTCGACCACCTCAGTTACAGTGGGGGCAATCACCCCTATTGAGGACATCGCATAGATCAGGTTACTCGCTATAGAGTAGGACTCCGTCAGTTTATTCGGGTCTCCTATTACGATAAAGAGTAAGCGTTCATCCTCCGTTCTCTCATTGTTCAACAGTTCTTTCATATGCGGATAGGAAGGGCTGGGGATGTAAGTGAATTTTACTCTGCCTTCCATGTTTCTTCTACGGCGGTATATCTCTGAAATTCTCAGGAATACGTCGAATCCTAGATATCTTTCCCCTCCTTCCTCCTTTGATATCCCCAGTAAGTACTTGTTATTGCTTACCAAATGAATATCCGGAAAACTTCCATACAATTTCCAGAAGCCTATTAATAGAACTCTAACTAAGTACCCAGAGAAATGAGGGCTTCCAATGATGATTGCTTTATTCCTCTCGGGTGAGAGCAAGCTAAGCACCTTGAGGAGAAAAGACTCCCCTAGATTCAGGTTATAATTAAGGGGGAAGACTATCCCACGACTTATCACTGCGGCACCCCTCCAGAGAAGAGGACCTTCAATTGACTGTTCTGCTCCACGCTTATCAGGAGCACATTGTACTTCCCTCTAAAGTACTCACCCCTTAGCATTTTATATAGGCCGTTCTGAACCCTAGGGGAACGGCTAGCTATTACTATTGCTTCAAAGAGCTCCGTGAACTTGTTAAGTACGTGTAACTTCTCCTTAGAATCCTTAAGCTTAAAATCGGGACTTTGTGATTCCCTCTCACCAAGTAGACATATTATTGCAGTGTTCTTCATGATGTAAATTCCTATTTTCCCAAAGACCTCATCATCGTACCTCTTGTGAGCCACGAACTCATCGTAATCGATCAGGACGAGAGTTCTGTGGACTTTCAGCATTTCATCCTCAAAGAGAACGGTCTCTGCGTTCATAAAACCGTACTTATCTCTCAAATTATGAAGCAAAGATTTTACTAATCTCCCGGATCCGATTATAGCTATCTTTCTTGGATTCTTTATGAGTATTCTCCTTAGGGTTATACCGATGCTATTATTAATCAGCTCCTCAGGCGTCACGGCAAGTCCTGCCATGGGAATTCCCCAGAGGAGGAAGGAGCCTATCGCGACGTCCACATCTTGATAGAGATCTGACAGTGAGTCTAGATTTAAGCAGGAGCTGGGATGAAGCCAGAATCTTATGAACGGAAGGATGGTGACGAAGATGCTCAACATCAGGCCTATTATGAACGGAATGATCACGTATCCCTTACTCCGGGCTATAACCTGTCTGAAGATGAGGTACCAAAATTTTATAAATGACTCTGTGTTATTTTTCATTCTTCCTATGAATTTTGTAGGAGATTTCCGGCTTCTCATTACAAATCTGCCGGGACTTGTGAGGAAGACGATGAGGGGGAACGCGGTGAGAAGGAATGATATCCCGAAAGCAGTCTCTAAGTGGTTAATGAACCAAAAAGTGCTCCTGCTCTTATAATTAAAGATGCATCCTAGAAAGCCCATGAAATCAAGGTATAGCAATTTCTCAAAGCAAAGCTCAATTGATTTCCCTGAAAATCCCCCTATTACTGAAATCCTGAAGAGGAGCATGAGTAAGTAGTATGACACCATGAGAATGAGGAGTAAGCTGTGAGATCTTCCTTTCGCATAGAGCCGATGCAAGGGAACTATCACTACGGGCGCCACGTAGAGGCAGCCTAGAACGCCGGAATGAATTGCGGTGTAAAAGAGGAAGGTGATGAGAAGTATGGAGAAAAGTATTTTACCAACTTCGTTAGCTGCGTGGGTTAGGACCCCTCCACTCGTCCATCTCCTTACCGCACTCTCCGTTCCAGACAAGAGAATTAAAAGGGCAGGAACTAGGAATGCCCCCATATAGTAAGAGCCTGCCAAGTTCATCCAGCAGCTTCCGATATCGATCCCTACATGCGATCCGAAAACCGTCCTACACATAGGCTCATTCAATGCCGCTCTTATCCTCTCGGATTCTGTTACATCCATCTGGAAGGCTTTGACGTAGATGCTATTAGGCGATAGAGAACTAGGCAAGTGTAGGTAATACAGGATCATAGCAGGCGCTAGTATAATGATCATTACTAGTAAGGTGGTGAACACCCATCCTATTGATCCTAGGATCCCCTTCCCCATTCAAGGCCTCACAGTAGCTTCAAAATTTCCTCATTTATTTTTAAGTTTTATGTTAGTTACGGACCCAACAGTCCTCTGCACCCTTCTAGCTTTGTGTAGGGACTTCGATCTGAGAACATCTTTAAGCTAGTAAGTTGAATCTTCGTCAAGCAAGTGAGGGTGAGATTCGGGGGGTGATAGTATATCCCTTTTGAGGTGGGTGAATAACCTCATATCCAGCAGAGACGGGAGGAATAACGATCCAATATACTCTTCCTTCTCTTGGAACTCTCCTGAATGTGGAGAGTTGACGATGCTTCTGAAGGTGCCTTTAGAGACCTACAACTACTTCCGCATGAGAAGAAGGCTATTGGCCAGTGAGAGAACTTCCCGGTCCTACGCGGTGATGGCAGCCGATCCGGCATCAGAGCTAGTCCTTCGGAACGTAGTTCGGAGGTTGAGATCTTTCAACTGCGACCCAATGGAAGCAGTAATAACTTTCGTGCAGTCGGGTGTGAGGTACCTCAGGGACGGAATATCCACCGGATTAGGTGAGTTCCCTAGGTTTCCTCTAGAGACCTTAGTTGAGGGAGGAGACTGTGAGGATAAGTCCATATTACTGGCTAACCTTTTGAGGTCTCTTGGCGTCGAGGGAGTGCACCTCCTCTTCTTGAAGGATCATGTGGCTCTAGGAGTTCCCTGCTCATCCCCCAATGTGGGGGATCTATGCTACTTAGAGGCATCTGGAGGCTACTTTAAGGTAGGAGATGTTCCTGAGGGTGTGATCCTACCACCTGAGTCAGTGTACGAGGTAGCAGACCTTCCTATCCCTGCCCCATTGGAAGTAAACGCCCATTTCACTGGTGGGAGGGTGTCCATCGTGGGAAAGGTCGTGAACGTTGGATCCAAGGAGTACAGGGGGAAGGTATTCCTAGAGGTAGGGGATTCGGTGGTTGGGGAGGAGCCAGTAGCTCTAGACTTGGATGATGAGGCTGAGGTGTCCCTTGACTCCAAATTGCCTAGTACGGGTAGGATAGCTCTCAAGTTTGAAGGAGATCCCCTGAGTTATGAGTGGGTAATAGGCACAATCGGGTGACACCTTGGGTTTTAAGCGGCTTAGGTGGAGCGGTGTGACGGGATCGGATACTTCATAAATGTGCTTGACTTCCCTACTGGGGTGGACCTCGCGAGTGGGGAGAGTTATCCGTGCTCCTCGAACCATATTCTGAGTTCAGGTAATGGATATAAGATTCATGGGGCCTCAATGTATCTGTCCATTGGGGATCTGGAAATGGATCTGGGATTAGCTATGCGCGGAGTTTTCCCGACTTACCTGTGATCCCTCCCAATGATGAACATTTGGATGAGTCAGCAGAACTGAATAATGGAGAGAAAATTCAGCTAATTTCGGAGAACCAATTTATGCCTGGTGGGCTAGTATCTCCGCTCTCCTTTAGGTGTTGATATACTAACTAATACTAACTACATTGTTAATGAGACCTAAAGTAAGGAGGCATATATAAAAACCCAGAGAAGAGAGAAGGGGCTCATAAGAAATCCTCTAATGAAGAGGTAAGCGGTTTCCCTACCTAAATTGTCTATTGTCTAATGCACTCCTAGCCCTATGATCGAGAAGGATTGGGAAGAGGGTTGATCCTATGGTGGCGGGTGTCGCTGTTCTGCTCGCGGTTCCCGCTGGTAACTGATGTTGACATGATCTATACCCCCTCCCTTGACCTGTCGGGCCTCGGTGAAACTACTAGGTTTCTCAGTTCCCCCAATTATATTTCACTCATCGTAAAATCAGATGATGGTCGCTGAGGAGTACGGTACCTTTGTCGTCCTACTCGGCGTGGTCATAGGGGTTGGAAGTCGCCAGATCTTGGTGAAGGCGATCTGGGAGGGCGAATCTCCGATAAATGTGGAGGAAGCGGGCATAGATCTGGAGAGGGGTGGTATTGACGTCAAGCCCGGTGATTTCGTGAAGGCGATGGTGAAAGTGATCGAGAGGAGGATACCCAGGGAAGGTGCTGATCTCGACCCGCCCATGGTTCCGGGTGGGGAGAGGGAGATGAAGCTCGTCAGTATAAGGAAGATAACTCCAGCTGAGCTCTCAGAGGAACTATCGAAGATATCCGAGTACATCTACTCGATCCATTTCCGCTCGAATAACGTGATCAGGTTCGACGATGGAGGTGGTGAAGTTGAGGATTCTGGTGATTGGACTTGGGTTAGGGGGTCAGACGGTAGCTGACGTACTGCTGACGGAGCAGAGGAGATTCATGGCCCACGCCATGATATATGAATTGATGAGGCTGCCCCTAGCTGATCCCAGCGCTGAAGACGAGAGGATCTACGTCAGCGAGGTGAAAGAGGGGAAGATTGTTATGGGCATTCCCAAGAGGAAGATTGAGCTAGCCGAAGGCATAGCGATGTGGTCTCTCTTCGATGACTCCAGCATATCCGAGCTGGAAAAGGTGAGGGAGGAGGAGAGGCCTGAGAGGGTCTTGGACATAATGGGAGACCTGAGGAGGTGGGTGGAGAGAGAGGCCTCCCTGCTCTCGGAGGAGGATCGGGACGACATCCTAGGCTTCTTCGAGCTGGTGAAGGAGCTGAAGTATCCTAGGCTGTATGAGGGGAGTCTGGAGAACTGGTTCATTGAGACACTGGATAGAATATCCAATGAGGTGAGATTCATCTGGTCCATGGCCATAAACTCCTCTAGGATGGACTTGGAGCAGCTCAGAGGTAGAGAGAACACCATGGTAACGGTGGGTCTGACCCCACCCATCCTCGGAAGGAGGAGGGCGGTTTCTGTGAGGAGGTTCTACCCGATGGACTGGGAGAGGGATATCCTCTTGATCGGGGAACACATAACTAGGGGAGGGGGAGCCGGATGGGACAATACTCTAGGCCTCAGGATGGCAGTTGATGATGAGGAGGTCATAGAGAAGATGATCTCCCGCAAGATAAAGGATCTGGAGAAGGAAGGTACAACTCCTGATATGATCCTGATAATCTACGCCTCTGGAGGGGGCACGGGGAGCGGTGCCGCTCCGGTAGCGGCAAAGGTAGCCAAGGAAGTGGCGCCTGACTCGAGGATCATGGCCATTGCCATGACCCCCATCCCGGAGGAGTGCAGGATGAGGGCCTACAACTCAGTCACCAGCCTAGCCTTCATCTCGGAGTTCGTGGATGGCTTGGGTCTCATATCTCTAGAGGACTACATGACCTCTGGGATGAGCACGGATGAGGTATACAGGATAGTGGATAACGCCATCTCCAGATTTATCCTCACTTTGGCAGCGGCAGAAGAGTTGAACATCGTGAGATCGACTATAAGAGAGCGTCTTCTCAGCGAGATCGAGAGGAAGGCCAGGAGGGAGGGTGTGATATGACGTTGAAGTCCATCTACCTGGGGATTAGGAACTTCCTCTCGCTCCTCAGGAGGAACCTCGTTGCTACCATCGTTTCCTTGCTTTTGATCCTCTTTCTCGCCTACTACTTGTTTATCTGGCTTGGGACGGATCTATTTACAATTTCCCTGATTGTAGGTCTGCCCATCTTGGTCATCGCCGTGGCGATCATGGCATGGCATCTCAAGAGGGAGTCCTCCTACCTGTACAGAATGAGGAGGTCCCTTAACCGCTACGTGAAGCTCCTAAAAAAAGGGAGAGAGAGCGTATATAGGAATTTGGACGCTAGAAATATACTAGATGCCTTCGAGAAGGCCCCAGGAATCTTTTATGTCCTGTACGGGGAGTTGAATGAGGGTGTAATCACGAAGGAATTCGAGCATAAGGGAGTCAATTACATCATCCCCGACAGATCGGCTGAGAGGATAATGAGGCACTTCGTCTCCACTCTAGAGGGAAGTAAGGGAGCCTTCGACTACAGGACCGGTCTCAGCTCTTTCTTCATAATAAGGACCGAAGATGAGCTCATCCCGCCCGAGGCCTACGACAAGGTCAAAGTGTGGATAAAGGGCAGGGCTAAGATGATGCACGCGGCTAAGGACGGGGAATTCGATCTACCGATATGGGACGTGGAGGATGAGGACATCCAGAGGAAGATGGGCTTAATGATGCTCATCTCGGGCATCGACATCCCCAAGAGGATAATCAGGGACTGCAGGATGGCTAGGGAGCAGTACATCATACTGAGGAGGATGGAGAGCATGAAGGACGTGAAGAAACTCGCTGGTTCCGTCCTGGAGGACGGTGACCTGGATGAGCAGGCCGAGCAGCTCGCGGACACTGCTTACGAGATAAGAGAGGTGGAGGCCAAGCAGGTTCTGGATCCAGGAAAGATCAAGTTCTACTCGCTGGAGGATGCGATCCGCAGGACTTTCCCAGAATTGGGTGGAAATGAGAGGAGGAGATTGATGGAAGCGATTGACAGGGCTGCTTCCAAGATAATAAGCTCGCTGCTGGGCAGTGAGGTGATAAGTCCTGAGGAGGTAAGGACCAGTACATTGGAGCGCATAGAGGAGGAGTTGAGGGGTAAATTCCCAGATGGGGTGGTCTCCTTCATAATAGAAGCGGTAAAGAGGTCAGAATTCGGAGAGAGAGTAGTCAGACGCTTGGGAGAGGACTACGCTAGGAGTCTAGCTGAGAGAGCGAAGGAAAGGGCGATGGAGGCGGCACCTGTGGTGGAGGGATCTAGGACCTTCGGCAGGATCTTCTCGATAATAATCAAGAATATAGGCGGAGATAGGATTCCCACCCTGAGGAAGGAGTTAGAAAACCTAGTAGAGGAGTTGAGAGCCTACCTGAATGAGGAGTTCTCCAATGAGAGAAGTAAGAAGAAAAATGAAAAGAAATGTGAGGAGAGGGATTCGGAGAGGAGGGATTTTGAGGAGCTTATAAGGGCTCTTGAGGAGCTTCTCAGGTGTTTAGAGGAGCTGGAGTCGGCCTTAGATCTGGAGAATATAGAGAGGATTTCTGAGGCGATCAGCAAGGTAAATGGGAGGGCTAGGACGGTGAACGAATTAATACAGCACGTAGCCAGCAAGTACGCCTATGAGGATGGGTGCGAAAATGCCAGAGAGGAGGACATGTGCAGTAAAATAAGAACGGATTTATTAAGCATGCTCAGAAGAATAGAGGAGCTGAAGCATAATCTGCAGATCATATCGGGGAACCTCTTAAATGCAACCTCTCCTTTGGGCGTAAGGTCAAGGGAGGAGATTTCGAGGGATCTGGAGGGTGAGATAGATAGGTGGATACCGTCCAAGGACCTCATTAAGGATGAGATCCTGAAGTCCATAGAGGAGCTTTACAGGAAGGACTTGAAACTTTACATAAGCTTAGTAGTCGGTAATCCGCTTAAGATGCTCTACTACAAGTTGAAAGGGGTGAGGAACAGATGAGGAACGTGCTCGTGCTCCTCTTACTGATGATGTTGGTCTGGGGAGTCCCCTCCTTGGCCCTTCCTAAGGAGGGTTTTCACACCGTCCTGAAGGGCTGGTGCAGAGCTGAGGGTAGCGAGAAGGGTGCCTTCGACGTGAGCGTAAAACCATCCGAGGTCTATATCGTCCCTCCAAAGGATCTCATGGACTGTGACCTCGTGGTTCCCGAAGGCGAGTCCGTGGAGGTGAGGATACTCCAGTCTCACGACTACAACAAGAAGTCATGCCCATACCTGAGGAAGGGAAGGCTTTACCTAGAGGTGGACATCAGTGGGAGATTCGTCCTAGAAGCTGAGGAGAACGAATACATGCAATGGGAGAGCCTCCCAAGAGGCGGATCACACATCACGATAGGATCGAACGAGGAGTGTCAACTCGGGAGTACTGGGGAGGCCTTCTTCAGGATAAGACCCAGAGGTGAGGAGTACGTCCTTAACATGCCAGAAAGCGAAGAGTACGATCTGGAATTCAAGTTGAAGGGCGGTCCCGGTGAGGGGATCATGGGATCGGCTGGAGTGAGGATCTGCACGGTCTATAGGAAGGAGGTGATTCGCATGCTTGATACCCTGTTGGGGTTGTTCTCGGAGGCTAAGGACTTGCAGAAGAGGATAGATGAGCTTTCGAGAAGCGAGCCCACCTGTAACGTCACTGAAATCGGTGGAGTGAGGGTCCCTGTTGTGGAGGTGTTCAAGGTGTCCGAGCATGTGAACAGGGAGTGTAGGGAGCTGAATAAGACCCTAACCGACGTCATTGAGAGGTTGAAATCCATTCCAAGAGAGATGGCAGTGACTAAGGAATCTTGGATAAGCCGCTACAAGGCGGACGTGGAGAGTGAATTGAACTCGATCCAAGGACAGCTTGGTAAGTTGAGCTTGAGGATAGATGAGCTCGGGAAGGAGGTGAGACAGGAGAGCGACTGCTCCTTCTACAACCTCCTGATAACTTTAGCCATCCCGCTGTTCCTACTGTTCCTGCTGATCCTCTCGGTGAGGAGGAGATGAGGGCCCTCCTGATAGGGGTGGGGAACAGGCCAGCGGCTATAGTGAATGAGATCCTGAAGAGGGGTGAGAGTCCCTTCTCCGAGTACCCTCGGGAGGTCACCCTGAGATTCGAGGAGGTCGGTACTGGAAGATCTGTGGAGGACCTAAAGGTCGAGCTCACCTCCCCCAGCGGGAGGAGAGGCTTAAGAGTAGAAGACGGTAGGTTCCTGATAGGTGAGGAAGAGTACGAAGTCGTACTGGACTCCGAGGACTATAAGCTGGCTGATGAGAATGTGAAAATAAGGCCGGGAAGGTACGACTCAGGTGAGGTAACTCTAAGCGTAATCAAGAAGGGAGAGGTTATGAGAAGGAAGTTGGGTCTGATCAAAGTACTCTCCTATGTGCTCCCGCTACTTGTATTCTTCCTACCCACATTAGCCTACTTCGTATTCCACATGGAAGACGTTAGGAGGAAGGCTGTTCTTTTCGTTGCATCCTACTTTATGATGCCGCTGCTTCCTCTCATAGGTTACCTCGCCAAGTTCAAGACACCCATGGAGAGGGATGAGCCCCTACACATAGGCTTCCTCAAGTCCTTGGGATTCTCCCTCTTGATGCTGGTCCTCTCCTTCCTCTCATTCGCAGTCATTAGAGGCCATGAGATTGGGAATTTCGAACTGCTCTCACTGGGACGTATGTACTTCTCCGAGACAGATCCCTTGCTCTTCATCCCTTTTTTCTCCCCCCTCGTGGATCCGCTCCTTAGGGGTCTACTCAAGTTACTCGGTTGGTATGTGGAGCTGCCCGAGGGAATCAGAGAAGAGTGGAAGGATCTGGAGGCCTGCTTCCTAGATAGGAGGGACTACGACCAAGGGTACTTCTCGAAAGTGCTTGGAATGGCTGTCTTGAAGAGCGAGAGGGCTACTGTAGACCTTTCATGTCTAGAGTCATCTTCCAAGCTCATGAACAGGGTCTTCTTAATGGAGCAGTCATCGATAAAGGAACCCTTCGAGGCTATCCTTTACTGCACCGAGGAGAGCAGCTACGAGGACCATGCTAGGGACACTGCCAGGACGGTTAGGAGGATGGAGGATCTCCTAGTCAGGGTGTGCTCCACAGGGCTCAACGCGGTGGTAGTCATAATGGACTCCTCTGCCCCCTTTCCAGACAGGGATTTCTCACTGAATTACGGTAGGGAGCTCGTCCGGGCCCTCAGGGAAGAGGTGGATGTGCCTGTCATAACAGCACTCCTCTGGAATTCGGATACGTTCGATCGAGATGAACTGGCTAGAGTTGTGGAGAGGGTGGGCTCCGATTCCTCGGTCCTTCTACTCGATTCAGCCGTCCTCACATTGGGCCTCAAGGGCATAGAGTCCAAGTTCAGGGCCCTAGTGGAGGGTGTGGTGGTGAGGCTCATGCCGCTCTTGGAAGGAGGAGAGGTCCCCTCCAAGGAGGGTTTCGATACCTCGCACTTCTCATCAACTATGGGATGTGAACTGGGAACGGATATGCCTCCAACAGTCGCCATAGTCGGCTACTCTAGGGCCAGTTTCGATAATCCTCATCCATGTAGGAGCGGGAATTGCTCCACCTACGTCTTGGTGAAGAGCGCTAAGAGATCCCTATCCTATGCCGGAGATTTCAAGGTGGAGGATGGTGCCGTTCTACTCCTGATAAGGGGTGCTGTGGATGAGATAGATCTTGTAAAAGCCCAGAGTTACCTGAAGAGAGTTCTAGGTGCCAAAAGTATAGCTGGAGTGGCCGATGTGAGGATAGAGGGGGCTAGGTGGATAGAGGTCGTGCTGCTCGTAGCCAGGATTCCCATCGCCGGGGGGGTTCATGG
>JARZZM010000020.1 GCA_030130125.1 Thermoproteota archaeon | reverse complement strand
TCGGGAGGCATCTTCACCAGTTCGAGGGCATCGTACACCCTCTTCTTTATCTCATCCTCAGGGAACTTTCTGAGCCTCAAACCGTATGCTATATTCTCGAAGACAGTCATGTGGGGGAAGAGGGCGAGGTGCTGGAAGACCATCCCTATGTTCCTCTTGTAGGGTGGGAGGTTCGTGACGTCCTTCCCCTCGAGGATGACTACGCCTTCATCAGGCTTCTCGAGGCCTGCGATTATCCTGAGGAGGGTCGTCTTCCCCGAGCCGCTGGGACCGAGCAGGGAGAAGAATTCATTCCTCTTTATCTCTATGTTGACGTGATCCGATGCCACAACCTTCCCGAACCGCTTAACGATGTTACGGAGAACGACCATATCCTCGACTTCGGAGGTGATATACTCAGCCTTCTCCACCATCTCCATCTCCGAGTCCCAACAGGGGCTTATATTTTGATTTTTCGGATGTCTGAGGCTCTATACCTTCAGGAAAAAGAATTGACAGATGAGTCAGAAGCTTGATCACTGCAAAAATTTGGGGTTGGGAGTTTCAGTGAGGGAACTCAAGAGAGCCCGAGATCCCTCGAGAGTTCCAGCCTGTCGAGGGTTTCCCTGAGAGGCACTCCCTCCCTGTCCCATCCCCTGAGCTGGTAGTACTCGTCAAGGATCTTCTCGTACTCCTCCCTCGGGAGCTTGACTCCCTTTATCGGGCCCTTGGTGTGCGCTTCCTCGAAGAACCTGTCGGGTGGATAGTCGTCCTGCCTCTTGAAACCGGCTCTCACGTTGTACATCCTGGAGAGGTTCCAGATCCTCTCCCCCACTTCCTGCAGGTAGGATTCCTTGAAGTCCACATCCAGCGTGGCGCTGAGCAGATCAGCCATTTCCCTGTACCCCACGATCCAGAAGTCACAGATGATCAGGCTCCACTTGACGCTGTTCAGGTCCTGCAGGTCCTTGGTAAGCTTGGCCTTACCCTCGAAGGTGAGGGGCGGCATGTCTCCGAAGGCCTCGCTCGCTATGGTCCAGGCCCTGAGGTGGCAGGCTCCCCTGTCGGAGGTGGCGTAGGCTAAGGCCATTCCCCAGCTCGATCTAGGATCATAAGCGGGGATCTCAGATCCCTTTATGTGCATTGCATATCTCTCACTGTCCCTCCCTATCCTCTCAGCGGCTCTCTTTACCCCATCAGCCAAGGTATTGCCGATGCCCTCCCTGTAAGCTATCATCCTCACCAGCTTGGCCAAGGCCTCAGGCTCGCCCCAGTCCACGTGGAACCCTATCTCCTCATCCGTAATTATTCCCCTCTCCCTTATCTCGAGTAGGAAGCTCAGGGTGGCTCCGAGACTTATGGTGTCTAGGCCTAACTGGTCAGCTAGCTCTCCAAGGTGGGCCAGTTCATCCATGTCCTTGAGGGAGAGGTTCGACCCCATCATCCCTATCGTCTCGTACTCGGGGGCCTTTATCACCCCTCTCCTAGTCTTAATCTTTCTCTTGCAGGCGAGCGGGCACGAATGGCAGGCGAACCTGCTGTCGAGCTTGGCCTTCAACACATCAGTATTGATGTAGTTCGCGTACTCATAGTAGCCCTCCCTGAAGTTGAGGTGTGGCAGAGCACCTACATTATTGCTGAGATCCACTATGACGGGAGTTCCATCGGTCCTAGCCCAGAGGTTCGTCTCGGTGAGCACGCTCTCCTTCATCAGCCTAGCTACGGTCTCCCTGAACCTCGCGGGATTGGGGAAGTCTATGCTCCTCTCGCTCGCCTCTACTACTATCCCTTTGAGCTTCTTGGATCCGAATACAGCACCCACACCTCCCCTGCCCGCGATGAAGTGCTCATCGACCACCGCGGAGGCCATGTAGCTGAGATTCTCCCCTGCAGGCCCTATCACCAGTGTCCTAGCCAGCCTGCCGTGATCCTTCTTCAACTCCTCCGTGGCTTTCGGTACCGTTCTCCCCCAGAGATGGCTAGCATCCCTTATCTCCACCTCTTCATCTTTAACATATATGTAGACGGGTTTCTCCGCCTTCCCCTGAACTATCATGAGGTCGTATCCCGCGTACTTGAGCTCGGGACCGAAGGCGCCTCCCACATAACTGTCATTCAACGTGCCCGTTTTCGGTGATTTGGTAACTACCGTGAACCTTCCGGTGAGAGGGGCCACGGTCCCGGTCAGCGGCCCAGTAGCAACTATAATCTTGTTTTCAGGCCAGAGGGCTCCTGTGGACGGCGGAACTTCCTCATAAAGATACCTTATTCCCAAACCCCTTCCTCCAAGGTAGAGAGCGGCCCAATCCCGCCTCGTGTTCTCTACAACTATTTTATTCTCGGACAGGTCTACCCTCAAAACCTTTCCTGCATACGGGGCTACCATGTTCACCTACCCTCATGGCGTATCGCTCTCTAATAAACCCTGAGGCTAGGTTTTATAAGGATCTGGTGGGCCTAGCGTTGGTGGTACTTTGGCTGGCTGGCTAGGGGAAGTCCCCGACTTCTTCTCCGAGGAACTCGGGAGGTACACGGAGAGAACCCGTAGGTCCGAACAGATCTTTAGGGAGGCTCGAAAATACGTACCCCATGGTGTAAACAGCAATATGAGGTTCTTTGAGCCCTATCCTATCTATATAGCCAAGGGTAAGGGCGGGAAGGTATGGGATATTGACGGCAACGAGTACTTGGACCTCAACCTCGCCATGGGTGCGGTGTTCTCGGGCCACAGCCATCCTGCGGTGGTTGAGGCGGTTCAGGAGGTGATACAAGAAGGAACTGCCTTCGGGACGGATGTGCCAGAGGCCAGACTCGTCGCGAAGGAGCTGGCTAGGAGATGGGGTCTCGATAAGGTGAGGTTCAGCAACTCGGGAGCTGAGGCGACGATGCACGCCATAAGGATAGCTAGGGCGTACACTGGCAAGGACAAGATAGTGAAGTTCGAGGGGAACTATCACGGGGCTCATGACTACGTCTTGGTGAGCATAAAGTCACCTCCCGGTCAGATGGGCAGGAAGTTCCCGAGGAGGATACCCGTAGGTCCGGGGATACCGGGCACCACTCTGGAGTCAGTCTTGATAGCTAGATACAACGACCTAAACTCCGTGGAGAGGCTGTTCAGGAAGCATGAGGAGGAGATAGCTGCCGTTATAGTGGAGCCCGTGGCCATGAACATAGGTGTCGTGCCCCCCAGGCCGGGCTTCCTCGAAGGGTTAAGGAAGCTCACCGAGGAGTACGGGGCCCTCCTGATCTTCGATGAGGTGAAGACCGGTGTTAAACTCGCGCCCGGTGGGGCGGCGGAGTTCTTCGGCATAAAACCAGATCTGGCGGTGACGGCAAAGAGCATAGGAGGCGGCTTCCCTGTATCGGCGATCATGGGTAAGGAGGAGGTCATGTCTGTCGTGGGTCCTCACAGCGCCGTTCATGCTGGCACGTTCAACGCCAACAGGCTGGTGATGGCCGCAGCTCTAGCGACCCTCACGAAGGTCCTGACCATTGATGCCTACCCGAGGGCTCACAGGCTCTGCGACGAGCTCAGCAGGGCATTCCAAGACATAGTGGACGACTACAGGATACCCGCAGTGGTCCAGTGGATAGGTCCGAACGGTCACATATACCCGGGCGCGACGGAACCGGTGGTGGATCTGCCAACATTCTACCAGCAGGACGATGCTGCTTGGTGGCGCTATTGGATAGCGATGATGAACAGAGGAGTGTTCATAGAGCCCGTGGTAAGTGACGACGAGTGGACCGTCAGCGTGGTCCACACCAAGGAGGACATAGAGAGGGCCATAGAAGCCTTCAAAGAGGCCGCCAAGTTCATGAGACCTGCCTAAATCTTCCTTACTTCCTTTTCTTCTTGTCGATCTACGAGTTCACTATTGGATCAAACCTTCCTCATCTCATTGAAGGCCGAAAAATACTACACCCGCCCGTCTAAATTCTCCGAGCATGGAAAACTGTAAATCACCTTAACATATTATCTACCAATCTCCTAAGAATTTTCCTGACCTTGGGCGGATTGTCCACCGAGACGGGCAGTCTCTCGATGCTCCTCCTCAGAACTTCCTTCAGGTCAAGATTCAGCTCGCTGCCCATATTTTTCACATACTCCCAGTCGATCCTATCCCCGACCTCCATGAGTATGACCGCTATGTCAGCGAGGTCCCTCTCCCTGCGGGCTAGGGCCTTGAGCAGGAGGGCATCCTCAGGTGATATGACCCACACTCTCCTTCCATCAATCTCTGCCTCCACAGCTCTATTGAGAAGCTGCTTCACACTCAAACCGGAGATCTTGTCCACGTATACATCTATATCCCCCTTCACCCTGTGCTTAAATTCGAGCTTTCCGAGGCGAGGGTTCTCCAGCAACACGTAGCCCAAGCTCGATAAACCCCGCTTGAGCTTCCAGAGATCTGCCGGGTGCACAGCCACGTCCACATCATGAGTGGTCCTGAAGGTCCTTATGGCTGATATCGCTAGGGCACCCATCAGGGCGTATCTGACCCTCCTTTCCTCCGCCACGGACAGGAAATCATCAATAGATGACATCAGTCATCTCCTCCACGACCGTAGGAATCTTCCCTCCGAGGGCCGCCAGATCCAGTACTCCCCTCCCTAACCATGTGATAAGCTCAAGCTTCAGCCTTTCCTCCGTTACCACGGGCCAACCTGATATAATTTCACTAGTCGGTAGTTCCCGGACCGGTATGAGGACGAGATCAGCCAGCTTGCTAGCCTTCCTTCCTAGAGAGGTCCATCTCTCCATGTCGGACTCTCTAACATAAGCGAAGGCTGCGGATGGTGTTTGGAACCCGGTCCTGATATAAGCAGCTGTTTCGTAGCACAGCACGAAATCACCTCCCCTGCTCTTCTCCTTGAGGAGCTCCATGGATCTCTTCCAGCTACCAGTCTGGAGACGAACGGCCCTCTCAAACAGTTTCTCTATATGAAAGACACCCAGTATATCCCTGACCTCCATTCTACCTAGGATCTCGGCCCTTTCGGTGGGGATATAGGCATTTTCCTCTTTCCTAAGCCACCCCCTACTCTCAAGCTCCCTTATCTTTCTATAGACAGTAGTTTTTGGTAAAGACGCCTCAATAGCAGCTCTAGAGGGGGTCAGGGGTCCCCTAAGGGCGAGCCATATGAGGAAGAGGGATGACTCATCTATTCCCATATATGGTAAAGAAAGCAAGTTCTTTTATATTAAAGTTAACCACTAATGGTTCGGCGGTCTCGCAGCGCCCTTGGAACTAAGCGAGGTCATTAGGCGATCCCGATTTGGTGGGAAGATGGTAATATCCCCAAACCATGACCGACCTCTGCGTCTAGTAATCGTGGTCTCAAGATGCGAGCTAATTAACACCCCTGTCTCTAGATAGAGACTCCAACGTTTTACCGAGCTAGGGAACCTAAAACTCAATCCTTTTCAGTATCACCCTCTGCGGCCTCTTATGAATTTTCGTTCTCTATTAGAGCGACTAATAAGCGAGGATGATGCATCTATACGTACGGCCATAGAGGAGGTTTCGGATCCCCCTGTGATGAGGAGAAGCTACTTTCAGGTTTTCCATGGTGAAGATCTTCCACCTCAACCATCTATGGAGGTAATAAGGGTAGAAGATCTGCGGGACTCGGACCTATTCGTTGCAGTCGATCTCGTGGTCTCCCTTACCGGAGCTTCCTCCCCTGACGAGGTCAAATCTGGTGCCGAATCTCTCCTTAGAGAACTATCTAGGAAGGTAAGATTGAGGGCTGAGGACTCCAAGAAGAGCAATGTGGCGCTGGCCCTGCCGGAGAGGCGCCACTTGGAGGAGGTTAAGGGAAAGTGGACCAAATGGGTGTGGAAGAGAACCGCCTACGATGGAAATCCAGCTCCTGACTTCGACGGATGGGTCAGGGATCTGACCGCATTGGCAGATGCCATAAGAGGGGAAGGGGCGAGGGCCGTCTTCATGGCCGGCGAGTCCGGCAAGGTGCTGGAGGAGATGGGGTACGAGGTCGTCAGGGTAAGCATCGAGAAGACCCTGCCCAAGCTGGGCTACCCCAGAGATCCCAGCGTAGCGTGGTCCGAGCAGCCCATTCTGATGAACATGGCGCTGGACATAAGGAGGGGCGAGGAAGAGGTCGCTAGATCCTTCTTTCAGAAGGAGGGCTTGACTCCGGTGTTTAGGCCCAGGTGGTGGCGTAACGGCAAATTACTCGTCATGGCCAAGGCCGAGGGAGGGAACTTCATACTGATCGAGGGGGATGGAGGGAAACAGGCTCTGTTCACTGGAATAGGAGTTAGAGGGAGTAATGTGGCCACTCTTAAATTACTCCAAGAGTTCCTCATCTCGCAGGGCCTAAATATCGAGGTGTACGGAATTCCGCTACCCGGCTACATAAGGGATTGGCGGACAGGGGCCGTCCATCTCGATGTTGTGATGATGCATGCAGGTCCCGTGACGTTCGTGAGCCCGGGCAGGATGGGGTTCTACTCACTTGTGAAGTACGGCAAGTCCCTCGAGATAGTGGAGTTGGGCCAAGTGTTTAGGGACTTGGGTATCACGGTGGACGAGATACCAGCTGAGGGCAGCGAGATCACCATGGTGAACGGTCTGAACTTGGGAGACGGGAAGATAGTGGTGGACTCCTTTAACAGGGATGCTAACAAGTATCTGGAGCGAGAGTGGGGCCTCGATCTGATCGAGGTGGACATACCCCAAGTAGAGGCCGGGGGCGGAGGAGCGAGGTGCGCTACCAGAGAGTTCTACATATGAACATTCGTTAAACTTATATTATCACGGGGTTATATCCCCCGGTGGGATGTTGGTCAGGCCCATGACTTTGGACGCCCTGGCCTCCTCCTTCGGGGGAGAGTCCATGGCCCACATGCGCTACGTCCTTTTCGCCGAGAAGGCGGAGAAGGAAGGTTTTCCTAACATCGCCAGATTGTTCAGGGCGATCGCCTATGCTGAGAGAGTCCATGCAAACAATCACTTCAACTCACTGTCAGAGCTCAAGGGAGATCTGAAAGTGGTGGCCGGAGCGACATTCGGTCCAGGGAATACCTCTAAGAACTTGGAGCTCGCGATTATGGGAGAGGAATACGAGGTTAAGGAGATGTATCCCGCCTATGTATCGATTGCAGAGCTCCAAGGAGAGAGGAGAGCTGTTACAAGCTTTAAATGGGCCTTGGAGGCTGAGAAAATACATGTCGAGCTGTTCAGAGAGGCGAAGGGGTACGTGGACAGGGAAGAAGACTATCCAGTGGATGGAAAGATATGGATATGTCCCATATGCGGGCACACCCACGTAGGTCCTGAACCCCCGGAGAGATGTCCTGTCTGCGGAGCGCCTAGGGACAGATACGAGGGTTACTGACCCAAACCTCTTCTTTCATCATCGAGGATTTGGAAGCGCGTAAGTTAACTTATTACTGAACCGGTGACCCTGAGGCGTATGAAATCAAATGGTCTAGCGGTCATCCTCCTGTTAGTCGTCGCGCTATTTCTCCCTCAACTCGTTTCTCAGAGCATAACCGCCCTAATAGAGCCCCCTTACATAGAGGCTTCTCCAGGGGAGAGCGTTGATTTGAGGCTAATCGTTAGGAATCTTGGCTCCAAGGAGATAGAAGTCACCGGGCTGAGGGTTTACGTCACTTCGGAGGAGGTGTTCTTCCTACCCATCCGGGCCAACTTCGGCGAGTATCAGATCCCCTTCGATGAGCCAAC
>JARZZM010000019.1 GCA_030130125.1 Thermoproteota archaeon | reverse complement strand
GAGATCTACACCGTGTATCTTTCGTCGGCAGCGTCAGATGTGTATAAGAGACAGATTAAGCACCAAGTCAGAGTTTCCACGATGAGGAGATTAAGGGGGAAGGCATTAGCCATCGACCAACCCAAGATAGAGGCGAGAAGGAGGATGGAGAATAGGGAGTTGTCCGCTACTGACAGCGTTACTTGGAACTTCATCCTAATAGGAGGGTGAGAAGTGCTTGACCAGGTTCTGGAAGTAGCCTGAATACCACCTCCTCCCTGCTTGACGTAGGACCGTAGGTTCGGTGGATCCAAGGTCCATGTTACGGAATCCATCTCGTAGACGATCTTGTACCCTTTCTCAATATGGAGAAGGTGAAATCCGTGTCCTCGGTGACCGTATCCCAGTGCGGGATCGAAGAGCTCGCTCCTCACCGCCCCTATGCAGCCCGGTATCACCGGAACTGCGTTTACTGAGGCCACCCATCTTTCAGAACCTACTGTCCGTAGATGTACTTGGAGCTCCCTCATCCTCGTGATGATATTGTGCTTCCTTGATCTCACCACGCCTGAAACCCCTCCAACGCTCGGATCTAGGAAGTGGACGAGTATTCTCTCCACCACCTCTGGGTGAAATATGGAATCAGCGTTCGTGTAAACGGCCACCTCTCCCTCTAAGAAAGGAAAAACCTCCCTGATAGGGCTTTATTCTCGGTGTTCTCATCTAGGGGATATTATCGTCGGATGGTCTTCTAATCTTCGGAGTATCTCGGGGGTTCCGTCGGTCGAGCCGTCATCCACCACTATATCCTCCTAGGCCTGACTGTCTGGGCTGAGATACTTTTGATACACTCCTCTAGTCCCTTCTCCTCATCATAGGCAGGTACAATTAAGGAAAATGAGATGATCCCGGTGAGACAGTCACAATAGAGTTCGAGGTGAGGAGTAAGGCGCCCGGGATTATTGAAGAACACCGCCAAGGTGTTCTTCAGGACTGAAGACGGCCTAAGGGGGTACCGGGAGATCAGATGTCTTGATCCTCGGTTATTCCTCTCCGACGGTCGTGAAGAACAGCAGCTCAGGTTCTAAGGCGGGAAGCGGAGATGTTGCGGAGGTCAGCAAGGCCCACCGACCTCAGGGAAGATAGCGCATCCCACTAGACACGGAAGCGATGAGACACCGATCACCCTCCCTGAGCCGACTTCGACTAGAACGGAAGCGGAGAGGAAGTCAACTACCGAGACAACACTTGAACCCAAGTACACAACATCTTCAAGGGGTGAAGAGGTCCAGACTACCACCGAAAGCACCTTGGGAATACTACTACAGTATCTAAGGCCCCCCGCAGAAGAGCTCGGAGGAACATTCCTCGTAATAGCAGGATTCACGCTTCTCCTCATTGCCATATCCGCATTTTATTTAAGGGGAAGGAGGCAAGGAGGCGAGGAGGTTTTGGTAGCTAACCCTTTCCCAAATCTCCTCTTTTTAGCTGGGCATTTGACGGTGTTTTAGGGACCTAATTTAGTTGAGGACGGGTACTAAGTCGCAGATCAGGGTAAAGTTAAGGGTGAAAGGGATAGGAAAGATAAACATTCTGAAGGAGTATCGTGGAGCGATCACGACATGTACAGGCTGGGATCATGAGTGAGGTGATAGAGGATCCGATGCCCAGGTAATGAGGATCCCAGTGCCTTCCTAAGGCATAGATAGATCTCCATTTCCCTCTTTGGAGGGGAATCCCTCATCTCTACCCTCATCCCTCAAACCATATCTATGTGTCTTCTTTTTAGGGCGCGACGAACCCGTTTCCCTCCTGAGCAAACCATTTTCGACGTCATTCAGGGTGAACCTGTCAGATCTATGCCATCTCAGGTCCCTCTTCCCAATAACCAATTCTCTCAGTGAGGCGTAAATCCAGAGGAGGCTGTCCAACGTCCTGAAGATGGGAGAAACGATCAAACTCTTAAACAGATCCCGCCTTCCCATCGTGAAAGCTCCATAAGCTGCGGATATAAGCCATACTATAGTTTCCATTAAGAACAGATAGATAAGGGTTTGATTTCTGAGGAAAAATTGGAAGAGAAGCGCGGCAATCAGCAATACGGAGAAGAGGGTGTTGTCTATGGTGCTGATCGCGACCTGAAACTTTACCCTAGCTGGCAAACTCCTGAAATGCTTCCTTAAGTTCTGGAAGTATCCAGAATACCACCTGATCCCCTGCCTTATGTATGAACGGAAATTAGGTGGATCGGAGGTCCAAGCTATGGAATCCATTTCGTACACTACCTCGTAACCCCTGCTGAGTATGGTCAAGGTCATGTCAGTATCCTCGGTTACTGTTTCAGGAGAGGGATCGAAGAGTTCCCTTCTAACAGCACCGACGCATCCTGGAATTACGGGAACTGCATTTATTGCTGCCATCCCCCTCTTCAGGATGTACTGCCCATAGATATACTGCAGTTCCCTTATCCCCGTAATGATATTGTGCTTCCTCGATCTGACTAGTCCGGAAACTCCCCCCACTTTAGGGTCTAGGAAGTGAACCAGCATCTTCTCGGCAGCCCTGGGGTGCAGCACGGAATCGGCATCCGTGTATACGATCACATCCCCTCTCAGGTGAGGGATTGCTTCCCTGAGCGCCAGCGCTTTATTTCCCGTATTTTTATCTATTCTTATAATTTTTATCAATCCTTCATATTTTCTTAATATATCTGGAGTTGAATCTGTGGATCCGTCGTTAATTACCACGATCTCCTCAGGCTCGATGGACTGGGAGAGAGCGCTCCTTACACAGCTCTCTATTCCACTCTCCTCATTATAAGCGGGGATCACGATGGAGTAGGAGAGAGGGAACCGTCCCCCACGTCCCACTAGGATACACCCATCCTATAGAACCCGTACCCGAAGGAGAGGGACCCAGCGGTTATCAGCATCAGGAACACGTAGAATGAATCTATCCAAGCGAGGCCGACCCCTTCCAATAGGAAGGCCAGAGATAGGAACAGCAGGAATATCCCTATCGATGTAAACAGGGCTGCCACGGCGTACCTTCTCCTCCTGTGCTCTCTCACCTTCTTTACCTCCTTCCAAGCCTCCTCGATGCTCTCGCTCGTGACCTCGTAGCCAATCCTCTCCCCGAACCCCTCAGTTAACTGCTCTTCCTCCGACAACAAATCATATCACCCCCCTCCCCATTCTGAACAGGTTGGTGAGTATACTCATATAATCGTCCAAACGGATGACATTCCTGTTCAGGGCCTCCGTCAGAGCTACAAGAGGGGATGACGGATGTAGCCCGACCCTCCTCGCAAGGTCTCTAGCGTTTCGACGCAAGAGAATTAGTCTATCGTGAAAGGAGCCTACCGCTAGGGAAATTATCCTCGCCTCCTCATGGGTCGCCCCTTCCTCCATCAACCTAGATGAGAGCATCTCCATAGATTCATTCAGCTCGATCCCCCTAACAAGTCCGTGTTCATGGTATGGAGGGAGTTTTCTGTCGACGTAAAAAGTCGTCAGGGAGGCTTCGTCCATTATAAGATCGTCATACGTCTTCGCTATCAGCCAAGGCGCTCCTGAAGAGGACAATGCCCTGATGACCTCAGGCTGTACTATCACCCGGGATTTCACAGCATTAGAAGCAGCCGAGAGGGCTGCGAGCCCTCCAAACACGATAGTTGAGAGGGACCCACCCAGTATTAGACTCACTTTATCCAGCCATAGATCAACGCGGGAACAATTATATAAACTTGAATGCAGACGAACTTATTTAAACTAAAAAGAGACTATATAACCGATATCCCCATAATATTCTAACTACTATTCCCGAATTTCTGTAATATTCATCTATTTCACTATTTATTTATAAATGAAAAATACGTATATTATCCGTGGCGCTCCGTCACAGGGCTCATTTATAACCGAGGGGGACCCATGTTAAGGAGGTAAAGGAGAGATCAATGAAGATGAGAGAGGAAATTGCCCTCTTGATAATAAGCACAGCAATCATATCGCTGTTACTCCTCCACCTGCACCTAAGTATCGGAGGATCTGGCAAAAAATCCTCTAGAACGATCGTGATCTTCAGAATGGACGATCCTCAGCCCGATTGGAAGGAAAACATGCTCAAGAGAGCGATAAATCTCTTCGCGAGTGAGAGGGTACCGGTGACCTTAGGTGTGATCCCCAAGCCTCTCAACAAATCTTCCATCTCACAGCATCCTTCCTTCATCATTTTCATCCATAGATTGGCGATGAAGAAGGGATCATTCGAAATAGCGCAGCATGGATACACTCACATGGTCCTAACTAAGTATGGAGGATCAAGCGAGTTCGGAGGTCTTCCGCTCAGGACGCAGATGGATCTGATGAGAGATGGTAGGGACATCTTGGAAACCGTGGGTTTCAGACCCATAACATTCATCCCTCCCTTCGACACCTACGATTCCAACACAATTAGAGCGGCCAAGGAACTAGGCTTCAAGGTATTCTCAGCTAGATACTCTAACGAGAGCGATCCCGGCTGGCCAGTGATGATGGACGGAATAGTATTGATCAATGCAGCTACCTCTCTTACGAAGGATTGGGAAGAGGGGTCTGTTAGATCCTTCATTGAACTCAAGAATGCTTTCGACAGGGTCTACGAGCGAGGTGGTGTGTTTGTGCTCGAAATGCACTACTACCGATTTGATGATAAGACGATTGCCACGATAAGGGAGCTGATACATTACATGAAGGAAAAAGATGTCGCATTCATGACACTGGGTGAATTCGGGACGGGATATCTCAAAGGAACCATCAGAAGGGAAGGTGACATGTGGATAATAGGAAATGTTAACGCTCCTTCACGCGGTTAAGGAAATATATGAAAGAGAGTTGCTGAAGGTAAACTATCTCAAGTGACTCGATAGAAGCCATTTGAGGAGAAATACGGTAATGGAGTTAATGTAAAATCGATGAACTCATAAGGTTCCCCCGTGCACCAACCCTAACCTAGATCTTCCTCCAGCGGTCCTCAGATGCTGTGGGAACAATATGGGAGGTGATGTAATAAAAACTAGGGAAGTTGTAAACATTGTAGGGGCCTTAGCAGGTCCTATACAGCTCCCAGTTTCGAGGACATGCGGAGCGAAGGTGCTTCCTCTGGATAATAGAATAATACTAGAGCTAGAGAAAGGAGCTGAGAAGGCAGTTTATTATGCTATGAGAATGATACCTTCGCGAACTGGGGGTACTCACTTGGGAGATCAGATGACCTCTACTGAGTACCTCTCCCTCACGGCATCGAAATCCTCCCTCAACAGCTTCATTGCCCGCGGCAGATAGGCCATCACATCGCTGGAGGTCATCCCATCTTCACCCAGCTCCTTGGCAGCTATATCACCCGCTAATCCGTGCACGAAGACCCCCATCCTGACGGCCTCGCCTATCTCGAATCCTATTCCGTACATGGCCGCTATAGTGCCAGTCAATACGTCTCCTGAGCCAGCCGTGGCCATTCCAGGATTCCCGGTCATGTTCAGGTACACTCTGCCGTCGGGGAAGGCAATGATGCTATGAGCTCCCTTCAACACCACGTGAACATTGTACTCACTAGCGAATCCTCTGGCGACGCTCACCTTATCGGAGTCTATCTCAGACACGCTCAGGCCTGTTAAACGGGACATCTCCCCCATGTGCGGAGTTAGAATGGTGGGCGCTTTCCTGTCCCTAATGGTTTCGGGATGCTTTGAGATGGCGGTGAGGCCGTCTCCGTCTATTATGACCGGTCTGTCTATGCGGGAGGCTAGCCTCCTAATCAATTCCTGAGTCTCCTCGTTCAGAGAGGTGCCCGGTCCCAGCGCCACAATATCTATGTCGTAACTCTCTATCACCTCCAGTATGTAATCCTCGTTCTCTTTGGCGATGGACCCGGCTTCGGTCTCCCTCAAGGGTATGTACACTACCTCGCTGGCCTTCGAGGCTATATGCGGTATGATGGATTCGGGAGCAGCGAGCCTAGAGTAACCTCCTCCTGCCTTCATGAACGATAGGGCCGTGAAGTAGGGGGCTCCATAGTAATTTCTAGCCCCCGCAACCGTCAACAGTTTCCCGAAAGTTCCCTTATGGCCCCATCTCACCCTCTCAGGCAGGGGTAGGGGGTCGTTAAGTTCGATCTTTAGGTGCGAATACATCTCCGGGGGAAAGGATATGTGGCAAACGTAGAGCTTACCGCAGTAATGGTAACCCGGGTAGAGCACATTACCGAGCTTGGGGAGGCCGAAGGTGACAGTGTAATCGGCCCTCACCGCGATCCCGTGGACCTTCCCATCGTCTCCCCCTATACCTGAGGGGATGTCGACGGCAAATACCACCTTTCCCGAGGAATTTATCGCTCGAATCGCGTCCCTGTATATCCCTCCAACCTCCCTAGTCAGACCGGTGCCGAAGATACCATCTATCACCGCATCGGACCACTCTAACCCCTCGAAGAGGGACTCGAGTCCCTCTTCCCTGACTTTATGCATCTCCAAACCTATCTTCTTCGCGATCTCGTAGTTCTTCTTGGCGGAGCCCCTGAACTTAGCTGGGTCTCCCATCAAGTAGATCCTGACTTGGCCACCGTTGGAGTGAAGCTTCCTAGCCACAACTAGAGCGTCTCCTCCGTTGTTCCCCGAACCAGCGACGACGGCGAACCTCTTACCCCTGACTCCGAACTCCCTATCTATAACGAAGAAGAGCGCGTTCCCTGCATTCTCCATGAGGAGGTCCTGGTCGATCCCGTACCTTTCCGTGGCGGTGGAATCGAGAACCCTCATCTCCTCCACGGTACTGACCTTCAAGGCGACACCCGCGAAATAGGAGGTGCCCTTCAATATTGTGATTTCCATGTCCTTTTAAGGCCTGGTCTCCATTGAATGGGGGTTCGCATGCATCTCCGACCCGAAGACACGGAGATGGAGTTCATTCGCTTCGTGAGGAGCGCCCACCTCAACGCCTACGGGACCCTCTACGGTGGCTGGATGATGAGATGGATAGTCGACGCCGCATCAACCGTTGCCGTGAGGCTCGCTAGGGGACCAGCTGTCCTAGGGTACGTGGATGATCTCCACTTCCTCTCCCCAATAATGCCTGGGGAGCTGGCCATCTACAGGGCCAGGGCCGAACATACCTCCAAGCACAGCATCGTCGTGAGCGTGGAGGTGTGGGCTGAGGATCCAGAGTCAGGTGAGAGGAAGCCAGCGACCTTCTCAATGCTTTCCTATGTGGCGGTGGATGGTAAGGGGAGGCCCAGAGAGCTTCCAGTAGGCATAATAGGGACCGAGATGGGGAGGCGGTTCTATGAAAACGTCAAGGGGAGGATAGCTGACAGGAGGCAGAAGGGTCAGGATGTGAATGTGGAGGGCTATGAGCTGGTCACGAGCACTTTAGTCAGGGAGGAGCATCTGGTGAGCGCGGACCTAATGTACGCGGGGCACCTCCTATTCCTCTTGGATGAGGTGGGATCAATAACCGCCCTAAAGTACTCTAGGGGCCCAGCAGTCACTGCCTGCCTGGACAGGCTCGCCTTCTACACCCCCATGAGGAAGGGGGATGTCGTCCACTTCTACTCCAAGATCACCAAGGTATGGAACACATCCATGGAGATATCGGTGAAAACGCTAGTGGAGAAGCCCGAGGGATTGAGACACGCAACCACCTCTTACATGGTCTTCGTGGCCATGGGCGAGAAGGGACCTAGGAGGATCCCGCCTATGGAAGGCGGCGACCCGGAGGCAGACGGAAGGAGAGAGGAGAGGTTTAGGATACTTCAGAGGATCAGGGAACTGATGAGCTCACGCTGATGTGAGTGAATGTTCCTCTCCCTTCTATGGAGGCTCCTATCGAGGCTCCCCGAGAGATTCAATCCCCCTCTACGACAGTAACCGTTTAATGATGCTAAGCTTCGTCTTCAGCCCAGAACCAGTGAGTAAAAGGACAGCCCTATCCCCCCGATCCACCTCTCCCACCTCAACCTGCTTCTTGTAGCAGGCGAGGGGAACAGCCGAGGTCGGCTCCACGAATATTCCCCTTGCAGCCAGTTGGTGGAAGGCATCGGCTATCTCCTCCTCACCCACTACCTCGACGGACCCTCCCACCCTCCGTAGCTTCTCCGACATGAGATCCAGCAGGGGAGGCTTGGTCACAATTAGGGCATCCGCTATCGTCTCCAGCCTCTCAGGAGGGGTGTATGGCTCTCCCCTGAACCTATGATAAAGCGGGGACACTACCTCGGTCTGACAGGCTACCACCTCCGGGAAAGGAACGTCCAGATGCTTGAGTCCCTCTAGAATACCCAGAAGACCGGTTCCCGAAGATACCGGGACGTATATCCTGTCTGGTGGGGTCCAGTCGAGTTGCTCCACTATCTCATAGGCGAGGGTCCTCATCCCGTCCCTGAAGATGGGGTGCCACGCATGACCCACGTAGACCTTCCCCTGCTCTGGCCTCATGGCCTCCTCCGATACCTTCTCTCTGCTCCCCTCGACTCTAATCAGCTCAGCACCATAGGCCCTTATCTGATCTATCTTGTGACCCGAGATGCTCGCTGGCACGTATATCCTCGCCTTAATCCCGGCTCTCGCGGCGTAGGCTGCTATGGAAGCTCCGGCGTTTCCGGACGAGTCCTCAGCTATAAACCCTGTAACTCCATTGCGAATGGCCGAGATGATGGTCGAAGCCCCTCTATCCTTGAAAGAACCGGTGGGATTGAGGAAGTCCATTTTAACGTACACATCGCTCTCAAACCTCAGGAGGGGAGTCCATCCCTCTCCCAGGGTGACAATACCCCGCTTCTCTATGTACGGAAAGAAGTTCACGTACCTCCACATAGAGGTGGTATCTACCACATCCTCTCTCCTGAATTCTCCCGACTGCACGGGGATATCGAGAGGAGAGCCACAATCGCACCTGAACCTGAGTGGGTCATCATACTCCCTACCGCAGGAGGGGCATCTCGCTATGTACTCCACTCAAACACCCTCCGAGGCCAGCTCGCCCTTCTCCTCGAGCTCCCTTACGAGCTTTTCCACATCCTCCGGCGATTCAGCAGTGAGCAGCACGTAACCGATCCATCCCAGAACTACCAGGAGTACTAATACGATTAAGAGAGCGGTCAACTTCAAAGTAAGGGTCGGGATCGGCTCTGGCGCTAGGAGGAGCAGGTAAGTGTATAGCACGGCCGCCACGGTAGAGACCAAGATCAAGAGGAAACCCGTGAGTTTCTCCTTCATCCCCAACCGGAGGGTAGGGAGGTACAGATAATATAACTTTAGGGCCTCTCACCGCAGTGACCTTAATGTAGAAGGCTTGGAATCCCGTGGAGATGGCATTGTCGGTGGACAGGAAACTCTGGGTCAGGAGGAGGGAAAGCACTCTAGCTGAGCTCAGATCGCACATGGGGGCGGGGAGGGTAGACAAGGACATAATCCCGCTACTGAACACCATAAACTCGCTTAATTACGCCTTCACCACTAGCAGCTGCTCCGGTAGGATTCAGGTGTACGCAGCTAGCGAACCCGGAGAAAAGTTCGGCATGAGGACCTTAGGGAAGTGGCACTCTCCTATAACTTTGGGAGAGTTGATGGAGACGCTAGAAAATGAGGCTGACTCCATATGGATGGCAGTCCTCCCCCCTATACTTCACATAGCAGTATGCAGCGTGAAGGCGGCCTTCCATCTGCTGGGCCTGCTGAGGTCTGCAGGCTTCAAGAGGGCCGGGATAATCTCCGCATCTGAGGACGGGATCACTTTGGAGGCAGTAGGTACTGAGAGGATGGAAGCTCCCCTGAGGCTGTCCGGTATGGATATCTTCAGGGAGGATGCGATCCCCTTAATAGTTGAGAGGGCCAACTCACTACTGACCAGGTCGAAGGGGAGGATCCGCAGACTTAAGGAGGTGCTGATGAGTGAGACTGCCGGAGGCTTGGATAATCTCTGTTGGGAATGAACTCCTGAACGGCAGGATAGTGAATACGAACCTAAGTTGGCTTGCGAGGAAGCTCACCATAGACGGATACCTAGTGAGGGCAGCGATAACCGTTAGGGACGATTGCGATGACATCGTATGGGCGTTCAGGACCGCTCTTAACAGAGGAGCTGATCTAGTTATCTCCACGGGAGGCTTGGGCCCCACATTCGATGACAAGACGTCAGAGTGCCTCAGCAAGGCGCTGAGGAGGAGGCATGTGGTGAACGAGAAGGCACTCAGAATGGTGGAGGAGAAGTACAGGGAGAGGAACCTCCCCATGACGGAGCACAGGGTGAAGATGGCCATGGTGCCTGAAGGGGCCGAACCAGTAAAGAACGAGGTGGGAACGGCCCCGGGCATCCTTGTCAGAGAGGGTGAAGCGCTGATAATAGTACTGCCCGGCGTTCCCAAGGAGATGAAGGACATATTCGAGAGGGTCGAACCCCTGATCAGGGAGAGAGCGCCTCCCCTCCACTACGTGAGCAAGGACTTTGTGGTGAGAGGTGTGCCAGAATCGGCTGCCGCTCCTCTCATCGAGAGGGTGATGAAGGAGTTCCCTGTCTACATTAAGAGCCACCCCCATGGCCACGAGATCCGGAAGCCCGTGCTGAAGATAAATATCACCGCCTCATCTCCGGAGGAGGATGAGGCCGAGAGGACCGTGAAAGCAGCGCTGGAAAAGCTTAAGGATCTCCTGATCGAGGAGGGAGGGGAAGTAGAGGGTATAGAGGATGCCGAACAGGGTGAAGCTGATAGTTCTCGACCTTGATCAGGTGCTCTGGGATCACCACGATGCCACCTCCCTCGCCCTTCCCCTCCGGAGGGTCGACGAGAGGACCTTAGTCGATGCCTCTGGCGATAAGGTCGTTCTGAGGGAAGGGGTCCGGGACTTTCTGGAGAGGGCCAAAAATAAGGGGATTTACCTGTCCACCTGCAGCTGGAACGAGCCGGATAAGGCGATAGCCGTCTTAAGGACCTTTCAACTCGATCGATACTTTGACCTTCTCATGGTAGAGCCCCACCCGGAGAAAGACAGGATGATGGAGAAGATACTGAATCACTTCACCCTCAGAGGAGTGAGGGAAGAAGAGACGGTCTTCGTGGACGACAAGGAGGAGATGCTGGAGAAGGTCAGGAGGAGGTACCCGAAGATCAGGACCCTCAGGTTCCATCCCGATGGGGATGTGTACAGCTTTCCGGACTTGGAGAGGATTTTACTGGGTGGATGACATGATTCCCGGTTTCAGGATAACACCATGGGAGGTAAGTGGGGATACAGTAGACTATAACGCTCTGATCTCCTTATTCGAGCTGGATGTCGTGACGACCGAGGTCAGGAACCTCTTCCAGGAGGTCTTCGGGGAGGAGCACTATCTCATATCTAGGGGCATATTCTACGCCCACCGCTTCCTCAGGCTCGCTCTTCTAGACCTCAAATACGACAGGGCAAAGGTCTACATCTTTACCGGTCGAGGGGCATCGGGCCCGATGCATATAGGCCACCTCATACCTGTGAACCTCGCAAAGTGGATGCAGGAGAGACTGGACCTCCACTTCTTCTTCCAGATATCGGACGACGAGAAGTTCGTCCTGAGGCCAGATCTCGGCCTGAAGCAGGTGAGGAAGTACGCCTTGGAGAACGCCTTAGATTTCGTAGCGCTGGGCTTCGATGAGAAGAGGACACACATAATCTGGGACACGCAGGTAGCTTCATGGCTCTATCCCCTCTCACTTAAACTGGCTAAGAGGATCTCCCTGTCCGAGCTGAAGAACCTAGTGAAGATAGACGACTCTTGGAATGTAGGAGTTGCCTTCTACTCCGTAGTTCAGTCGATGCCCGCCCTCATGATGGAGATGGAATTGAATGAACCTTATCGCGCCCTCGTACCTATGGCGGTGGATCAGGATCCACTCATGAGGGTTTCCGTACTCATAGCGGATAAGATGGGGCTCAGGAAGCCCGGAATGGTCCACAGCAAGTTCCTCCTTGGACTCAAGGGCGAGCCTAAGATGGGGACTAGATACCCTGAGTCCGCCATCTTCCTCACCGACCCGCCCGAGGTGGTTAGGGAAAAAATAGAGGGATCTGTCTGCGGTCCCCCGAGGAGGTGTCCGGCCCTGTCCTACCTGAGGGCCTTCGACCCGGACGACGAGTCTTTCTTCTCCATATGGGAGGTCTGCTTCAACGATCCGGGGGAGGGGTGTAAGCTGGCGAAGAAGAGGGCGATAGAGGTGCTGATTCCGTTCATCGAGGAGCATCTGACTAGGAGGAAGGAGATGAGGGACAAGGTCGACGAGTATCTCATGAAGGAACCTCCCATCCCCCTGGATAAATCGTTGGATCCTAGGGACTGACCGGATAAGGTTAAAGCTCACGACCTCTCTCTCTACTGAGGGTTATCATGAGCGTTGAGATCGTTGAGACCGCGCCGGAGGTAAAGAACCCCATCCTCATCTTGGCGGTTCCCGGTGCCGGCCTCGTGAGCATAATAGCGGCCGATCATCTCATCAAGGTCGCTGACCTGAAAGAGGTCGGCAAGATAGATTCTCCCCTGTTCCCTCCCGTCATAGGAGTGAAGGACGGCGTAGCCATGCACACCGTCAGGATCTACGGGGGTAAGGGGCTCTACGTGGTCAAGGCCGAAGTACCTCTCCCCATAGATCCCCTCCTGAAGCTTACAATATCTGTGCTGGACTGGATCGCTAGGAAGAGACCCAAGCTAGCGATAGTAATGGGGGGAGTCCCTGAGGATGATAGAATTAAGGTGGAGAAGCCTCAGGTAATGGCCGTGTTCAGCAGTGAGGAGGCCAAGTCCTTGGCAAAGGGCATGGGTGGAGAGCTGATGAAGGAGGGGTACTTGAGTGGATACGCGGCCTTCTTCCTCAGGGAAGCTAGTAGGAGGGGGGTTCCGGCTGCGGCCCTGATGGTGCAGAGCTTCGCCGCCTATCCAGATCCCGGAGCAGCTGCGGAGGTTCTCAAGGCCATAGAGCCCGTTTTGGGCTTCGATGTCGATATAAGCCAGCTGGAGGCCGAATCAGAGACGATAAGGCTAAAGCTGAAGGAACTGATGGCTAAGACCGTTCAGACGGCGAAGGAGGCCCCGACTCCCGCGTATATAGGTTGAGGGGGGATGCCGTATGGGTTGGTTCTACAGGGAGGTCAGGTGGGGGTACTTCTCTGTTAGGGATGTGGAGGAGCCCCTCCATGAGGTTAAGGTTACGAAGGAGGGCGTGGTCATAACAATGGACCTCCCAGGAGTGAGGAAGGAGGAGCTCGTTATAAGCGCTAGCGAGGATGCTATTCTGGTGGAGGCAATGTCCAAGGTCGGGGGAGCGACCGTGAGGTACAGGAAGCTGATTAGGACCCCAATACCCATAGATCCCGACAGGGTGGTGGCTAGGCTGACCAACGGGATACTCCAGATAGTCGCCCCACCAAAGGAGGTCGGCTTCAGGAAGGTGAAGGTGGAGTAGATGGGGGATATACTATTCATCGAGGTGGCGAAGTACTATGAGAGGATAGAAGCCACATCCGGCAGGCTGGAGATGATAGACTACCTCAAGAAGCTCTTCTTGGAGACGCCTCCAGAGATACTGGATAAAGTGGTCTACCTCACGCTTGGAAGCATAGCTCCTGCCTACGAGGGGGTCGAGCTCGGGGTGGGGGAAAAGCTACTCCTCAAGGCCCTCTCGATGGCCACGGGCATATCTCAGGACAAGCTCGAGGCCAAGTATCCAGAATTGGGCGATATAGGGAAGCTGGCCGAGTGGGCCGTGGAGAACAAGGTGGCTCAGTCCTTCTTCACTGAGGACCTCACCGTGAACAGGGTCTTCGAAACCCTAAGGAGGGTAGCGGAGATCGCTGGTGAGAAGGCCCAAGATGCCAAGATAAGGTTATTAGCCGGACTGTTCAGCGATGCCAAACCCCTGGAGGCCAGATACATAGCTAGGGTGGTGACGGAGAGGCTGAGACTCGGAGTGAGGGACATGACCGTCTTGGATGCCCTAGCGGAGGCCTTCCTTAAGGGAAGAGCCTTCAGGGATAAGCTCGAGAGGAAGTACAACATCTTCCCCGACATAGGTAGGATAGCGAAGATAGTGGCGGCTAGAGGCTTCGAGGGACTGGAGGAGATCAAGCTCACCTTGGGGATACCGGTTAGGCCGATGTTGGCCCAGAGGCTCAGATCTGCCCAAGAGATAATGGACAAGATAGGGCCGAGGGTTTACGCGGAATTCAAGTACGACGGGGAGAGGATGCAGATCCACGTCTGGAAGGATGGAAGGGTTCAGATATTCTCCAGAAGGCTCGAGAACATCACCGAACCCTATCCGGATGTTAGGGAGTTCGTGTCTAGGGCCGTGGAGGGTCACGATGTCGTGCTAGACGGCGAAACGGTGGCTGTGAATCCCGATACTGGCGAGATACTGCCCTTCCAAGAGTTGATGCACAGGAGGAGGAAGTACGGAGTTGAGGAGGCGATGAAGACCTATCCAACAGTGACCTACGTGTTCGATGTGCTCTACCTCGACGGTAGAGAGCTGCTGGACGAACCACTCGAGGAGAGGAGGAAGATCCTCCTGGATCTGCTGAAGGAGAACGAGAAAGCGAGGGTAGTCCAGTATGAGGTGGTGGATAACAATGTAGAGGAGCTGGAGAGGTTCTTCGAGCACGCGGTAGAGATGGGCACCGAAGGGCTAGTGGTGAAGGATCCCAAGTCCCAGTACCAGGCAGGAACCAGGGGATGGTCTTGGATCAAACTCAAGAGGAGCTACATAAGTAAGATGGTGGAACCCGTGGATTTGGTGGTCGTGGGAGCCTTCTGGGGCAAGGGCAAGAGAGCTGGCACTTACGGCGCCCTGCTCATGGCCGCTTACTCGCCAGAGGAGGATGTGTTCAAGACAGTGTGCAAGATGGGATCCGGCTTCACCGACGAGGAGCTCGCGGAGCTGCCGAAGCTTCTGGAACCTTACAAGATAGAGCACAGGCATCCGAGCGTAGTATCTAATCTAGAGGCGGACGTCTGGTTCGTCCCTCAGAAGGTAGCTCAGGTGCTGGGAGACGAGATAACGCTCAGTCCCACTCACACTTGCGGCTGGGGCAAGGTGAAGAGGGACGCTGGGCTGGCGATAAGATTCCCTAGGTTCATGGGATGGAGGGACGATAAGGGTCCCCAAGACGCCACGACTGAGGAGGAGATCATTCAGATGTATAAAATGCAGTTAACAATTGTTACAGATGTACAGGAATCAGGAACTTCTCTTTCTAATAATAGTGAGAAATAGGAACTTTATTAATTTTTCTCACTATCCTTTATAGAGCTCAACCATCTCCTGAGGTTCTCAGGTATCTCTCAACGTTCTCTCAGCATAGTGAATAGGCCATCCCTAGAGGTACACATTAAATGTTTACTTCACTCCTTAGAGTGTGCATTATCTCTTCGTTGATGAAACAGGAGATCTAGGCTTCAGCAACAAATCCACACGATATTTCGTTGTGGGTTGCGTCTACACACCATCGGCGGCTAGGCTTAGGAAGGAGATGCAGAGAATCAGGGAATGGCTCAGGAGTAAAGGCTACGCCGAGGATGAGATAAAATTCAGATTAAGGAAGAAGGTTAGACGGGTTGATGATGTAGCTAAGTACGTTCTCAAGAAAGTAGTTGAGAATGCTAAACTCAAGGAGACCAAATTCGGAGGAATTACTTTGCATAAGATAACGGTGAATGAGAATCTCAGAAGTAAACCACCTATCTTGAGGAACTACATTTTAGCCCACCATGTGATATGGGGCCTCTACTCAGACGCCAATGTGAAGATCCATGAGGGGGATAAATTGGTAATCATCTATGACAAATCCATGGGTCCGAAATCGATCTGGGAGTTCAATGAGTATTTGAGGAGTAAATTAAGTTGGACGGAGGGTTTACTCCACAAGCCTCCAGTCCATCTAGAGGTGAAGCATGTGGATTCAAGGGCCGATCTAGGAGTCCAGCTAGCTGATCTGGTGTCTGGCGCCATATGGCAAGGTTACGAGAAGGGGAACTGGGAGTACTACGAGATCATAAAGGAAAGAATCGCGTTCTTAAGGCCCCTCTTTAAGAAGTAGCGGACGGCTCGGGTCCCACCCAAGGCTACCCCTGGCATCATCCCCGAGCCGCTCCCCCACATGGGGGATACCCGCATGCAAGTTTATGTGTGCCCAAAATAAAAATGTGTAGTTTAGATCATTGATCCTATCTTCAGCCATCTCCTCAGGTTATTAGGGCTGAATCTCCCTAGCTTACCCTCTCTCCCTGGCTTGATCCATATCCATGTCGGGACCAATTTCTTCAACAGTAAAGCGGGGTCTTTAGGATATCCCAGCACCCCAATGACGCAGAAGGGCTCTGGGTGCTCCCGCTTGAACGCCTGGTTTACCTTCCACTGGAGCCTGTCCTCATCGCTCGCTCCTTTAACCTCGATGAAGGCCCTCCTGTCCCCTACGATCAGCTCGATGTCGTAGGGAGCGCCAGAGTGGACCCTCGTGAGCCTCACGTCTGTTAGCCCTAATATCGCCAGGCTCTCCTCAATAACTTCCATTACAATGAGCTCGAGCTTATACCCAGCTCTAGTATAGTAGCTCACGACTCTAGGGTGCGTAGGCATTGAATCCCTCCTGAAATCAGCTCATAGAAAGCGGAATGGAGCCTTATGAAGGGCCCTATGGAACGTTCTCTCGCATTACTGTCGATGCAGACCGATATTTGAGAAAGTCCGTCAGTCTCGGCAAACTTCGATTTAAATGGACAGATGAGGGAGACAGGGAGTGAGTGCGAAAGAAGGGGAATCAGCAGGAGGGAGTGAGGCTTGAAAATCGAGGTCATCGGAATTTATCGATCAGTTTGTCATATTTGGGCCCATTGGCCTGCATGTGCGCCTTGTACCTAGCTACATCGACTTCTCCAAGCAAGTTGCCTTCAGTGTCCTCAAAGAAGCGAAAGCCAGCTATCCTGAGCTGTGCCCTGTTATTCTTGTTCCTCAGCATGGCCCTCAAGGCCGTTGATATGACGTACGTCTGGGCATTCCTGCCCCATCTCTTCCTCACCCAGTGACCTGGCTGGGAGAGGTTGAATATGAATTTCTCCTTACCATCGAGAGGAGCGAGCTCGAATGACTTCATGAAGAGGGCGAATTTCCTAGGTATCTTAGAGAGCACCATGGTCTCTGGAGGAGGTAGTTCCTCTTCGAACATCTCGATCTCCTCCTCAACCTCATTCCTCAGATATCTGGCCCTAGCCAACCAGTTCTTGTATCGCTTCCTGGCGGCATTGAACTCATCCCTCAACTCTCTCCTCGGAACCAGTTCGGAGATCATTTGAGATATGCGTTTGGCCTCCTCTGGGCTCTTGGGTTCTGGAACCCTGAGTGAAAGGGGAGGGGGTGAGGTTACCCAGCTTGCATACCCGCTCTTGGAGAGGAAGATCCACTTTCCAGGTATTGCCTTCCTTAGCGGAGCTATTGCGTGAACCACGGAATCTGGGATGGGGAAGTACCTGGCCAGCTCCTTCCTCTGTTCCTCCTCCTTCAGGTTAAATGGATGAACGAAAACGGCCTGGGTGTTGTCCAGCAGGGTCTTGGGTATACTCTTCACATTTTGAACCTCATAGAAGACCCTGGTGAGCGCTGTCTTGGTCTGCCTCAGGAACGTGACGAAGTTCTCGATTCTGTTACGCAGATGCCATTGAGAGCCCATAGCGCCAGTTCTTGGAGCCACTTCCCTTAACTCACGAAAATGGACGACGAGTCTCACATCCTCAACTGATTGAACTAGGTGACTCATCAAGTTATCCAGTACGACGCTGAGGACGAACCTCGCTAGGTCCCTGGAGGATGGTTTGAAGTAAGCCGTTGAAAATACGGTGAAATCATGCTCGGCTATTACATTGACCAGGTTCTTGGGCTCTAAGATGCTGTCATCTGAAAATAAGCCAGAGGTCATCAAGGCCAGAAGCCTAGAGCTTCCACTATCTCCTCTCTTCCTCAACAGATGGGCTATTATATCATCAAGCTTTGCATCCGGCCCGCCAGCCCTGAAGTATGAGTCGAATAGGTCCCTAGCCTCTGATGGACTCAAGAAACCCTCAATACTCCTGAAGTGACCATAGCTAAGCATCTTCATGCTTAAAGAGGCCAAATCGAATGTTAGGGGTATGGACTCCATGCCCAGGGGAAAGTTGGGCGTCAGGTACTTGACCTTCCAGGCTCTGGGTTCCAGTCCATGAGCCCTTAGCGACCTAGCTTGATTTCCCTTGGCTGGTAAATGGAGGGTCTCATCCTCCCCCTTAACATCGATGATGAGGGGATGCCATCCCCTCATGGTGAGCATTTCTAAGATGTACTGAGCTGTCCAAGTCTTACTCGCGCCTCTTATCCCAATGAAGCCAACGCATGCAGTAGTTTCAGCGAGAATCTGTTTAAGATAATCAGTCAGCTTCTTCCACCTCCCCCAGTTCCTTCCTCCTTACCTGAGAGATTGAGTTCAGATAGCTTAACAGTCTCTAAGCTAGGTGGTTTACTCTCCACCTTCTCCATGACTTTCTTCAATATACTAGGGTATTTGGAGAAAAGCTCTCTCAGGAAGAAGTCTATTTGCTGGACTAGCATCTGGTGAAACATTCCTGCCTTGAAATATAATCCATTTATGTTGATATGCTTCTTTGGGTCTCTAAGAGCTCCTATATAGTAACTGTAAACTCTTTCCAAACTCCAGAATGTCACATTCTTGGATTTATTTTCGGATGAGTACCAGGTATCTATAGGTAGCGTTGGTTCAATCCCCAACATCTTCAGGAGTGGGAAGACCTCCATAATGAATATTCCAAGCTTATGATCAGTGTCATAGAAGTTATAATAGCGTATGAGAGCCGTAACCAATGCCTTCTCAATCGTCGGCTCTGGAACCTTTGGATGCTTCATGAAAATAGCACTTTGCTTGGCTAACTTCGGAACCCTGCCGAATCTTATCTTATTGCCCTCAACTAGTACTCCTAAGGTCTCTCCCTCCTTTTCAATCACTATGAGTTCCCTAACATCTGGCTTCTCTGGAGGTTTATTCATCTCGGTTACTATTTGGACATCTCTACCGAGTATGTAGAGACTAGAGGTTCCACTATCCCTATACCTAGTAAATACCTCTCCCGAAATCAGTCCTTTTACTTTGTACGGCTCTTTATCGTTTTCTATGAACTTCTCCCTCATGTCGAGCATGTAAACGAGCCAGTTATCGTTTTTGATGAGTTCAATCAATTCAGTAACTTTCTCACTTACCTCGGGAGGAAGAACGATCTCTGTGTAGTGATCCTCCTCCTTGATGGATACAGAGTTCTTCAACGAATTTATTTCCTCCTCAAGTTTCTTCTTTTCTTCTTCGAGTGTCTTTATATAACTTCCCTTTAGAGACAATTCTAAGGAAAGGCTAGAGATTTTACTCTCTAGCTCCTTATTATGTTCCTTAGAATTCTTGAGCAGCATCTCTAGCTCCTTCACATTATCCTCTAACTTACTGATGAGAGATGACTGCTTCTCTATCTTCTTGTAAGCCCTTCTGAGGCGCTCCTCCACCTGTTCTCTCTGCTTTAATTCACTCAAATACCATTGATAGTAGCTTCCTCTGGAGTTTCTGATCGCATTCAACTCAGACTCGAGTTTCGAGGCCTTATCCTTCCACTTCTCAATCTCTTTCACCAGATCCAGTTTATCCTGGCTCACCACCTTCTCTAACTCCTTAACCCTCTCACTCAGGAGATAATTTTGCATCTCCAAGAAGTCAACTCTTTCTTTCCACTTACCACACAAGACCATGTTACCACCTTACCAGTCATAGGCGTTTTCTAGGAGCTCTTCGGCCTTGATCCCCTGGGTGTAAGTGATTAGATGGTCTAGGTTCACATGCCCAGTGATTTTAGCAACTAAGTTTGGCTGAATCCCCTGTCTTAGGGTCATATCCGTGATGAAGGCATATCTGAGTGTGTGCGTATTTATTCCCAAGTTATATCTGGCGAAGCTCTTGACCTGGTCGACGGTGAGGGTCTTGGCATCCTCCCTCACTAGCCTGAGATCGGAGTCAGGGACTGACTTGGGAAGCACAACTTCCCTCTCCTTCTCCTCCTTCTTGACCTTCCTAACTCTGACCATCACCTTCCTCTGTCCAGTTGAGGCCATCTTCTGTAAAGCCTCGACTGCCTCACTAACTCTGCATCCGTTCCTGAGCTGAAGCATGAGCACCATGGTTAGGGCTAACCTCTTGCGATACCTCCTCGACTTTTCAGCCTTCTCCCTCATCCTCCTATACAGTCTAAGAAGCCTTTTTCTCAGCAGGTCGTAATCGATGCCCCGATCCCATGTACCCTTCTGCCTAGGTACCTCGAAAATTTCCCTCACCTTACTCCCTCCCACAGGTGAAAAGGGGAGAATGGAGGCCTGAGTTTCTCATCTTCGGAGGATGGAAGGTGAGAATTTCCCGCAGCGATTCCCTGAATTTCTTCCTCATCTCCTTCCTCGTCATCGCAATCTGGCTCATCTCTTGGGTCAACTCCGGGAGGTAGATCAATGTCAGGCCTTGGAGCCTCATCTTCAGGGTCCTCCTCGTCTTCCTCATCTGGGAAGAGAGGAATATTAGAGAGGGAGAAGATCCTCTCCCCGACTAAATACCAAGACCAGAATACCTCACAACTCGTTCATATCACCTCCTACCTTCTTTTGGATGGGGAGAATCCCCAATTCGGCAAAAAAGAGAGAAAGGGCTTCCTCTGGTCCCTTTGCATGGACCTTCATCGCCAGGTTGTATAGCTCGTTGCCGACATCCAGCAGCGCGTAGTAAGCGCTCCCATTCCGAAAGAGGGCCAGGGTGTAGCCCTCACCCTGGTAGGAACCAAGCCTCCTAACATCCCGAGGAATGTGGGAGACGTACCTAACCTCCATATTTCTCACCAGACACTTGAAGCTCCCTAGTTTGGTACTCCACTATCCAATCAGCCTCTGGAAACGCGGCTTTCAGTAGATCCAGCCCATGTTTCTGGTGAATTGAGATAAGCTCTGGGAAGAGATGCCTTAACTTGAGAAGATGAACTTCCCTTATTGCTCCTCTACCTAGTTCGATCAGATTGACCTTGCCCTTTCTACTAGCTATTGCCACTAATGACATCTCTCCAATTATCTCAGCTAGATGAAACTGTTCAGGAAGGAAGACGAAAGCATATCCAAACTCCCTCCCTCTCTTCTCTACATCCAAGAGGAGGATAACAAAACTTGGGAGGATAAAGGTGAATGCCGCCTTGTAATCAACTTCTATGGTCTCTTTGAATATGGATTCATCTTTTATTACTGGATTGGCCGCTCCGCTTGATGTAAGAGCCACGCCGAAGTCGTGCTCTGTTACGATCTTCACCCTTCTCCCGCCCAATAACTCCCTCAAGAGGGCGATTACCTCATTATCGAGAAGTAACTGCACCTACTCACCTCTCCATGAGCTTATGAAGTTTAGCCAGCTCTGCAGATCGCCCTTCTCCTTGAAACCCTCCAGCATTGTCCTCAGCTGATCTATATCACCTAAAGTGGGCCTCTCTATACCAATCCTTCTAGCTAGGTTCTCTAACCTATGAGCTCTGCTCACATCACTCTCATCAGTGACCCAGAGATCGAGGGCGATGACTAAGGGGTTGAACTTGCCATGCTCCTCCACTGTATGGGACTTCATATCCAGAGGATCATGGAAGTGGGTACCACATAGAGGGCATTCAATATCTCCATCTTCACTATCACCATATTCTACCTCCCGAGAAATGCTATCACTTGCCACTATGCTACCTCGACTATGATCACCATAGTTGTTAGACTCGGAGAGAGGCTTTTCTTCTTGAATGAGGGTTCTATCATCCGAATAAGATTCAATGACAACGCTATCATCATATTTATGTCCTGAAAGCTCACCTTGTGAGCTTTCGGTATTGACCTCTGAGGGTGCATCCGAAGGTGGCGATTCATCATCAGTAGCATTAATGCCACCATCAAGGTCGAGTATGCCTGCCCTCCTGGCCAAGTCTTCAATGACTGTCCTCGTGAGTTTCCACTCGCTGAGTCCATTCACGCGTCTTTTCTCCAGCCCTAGCTTACCTAAGATCCTACCAATCCTACGAGAATTGATCTTGCTTGGATCTTCTCCCTCTTCCTCTAGAACATCCTTCACTCTCTCTGTTATCTCTCTAACTGGGACGAATCCCTCTCCGCGCTCATCTAACACTCCAAGTAGGGTTCTGATAACCAGCATGTCTGTGCTCTCGGTATCCTCCAATGTGAGCTTATGCTTGAGTATTATCTCAGCGGCCCTGAGAACCCTCTGAACTAAGTCATCTATACCATACCTCTCGAATAACTTGGCGAGCACGAACAGGGGGCGCCACAGCTCCCATTCCCTTCCCCTAGTTCTGAGCACCTTGATGGCTAAGCTCCCTTGGTTCGCTCCCAATTCATCAACGCTGGTCAATTCATCGCTGATCTCTTTGACTTCCCTCCAATGCTTTAGGTAGAATGTGTACAGGGAGTTCTTGACTTCTTTCCATATGGCATCGGTTGAATCAACCTCTCTAGCTGATATCTTGGGATTAAGGGTCTTAATAGTGGTTATCGGAATGGTTCTGTCAAGTAAGACATCGTTAATGGCTGATATATGGGCTAGGGCCTTTGGACTGTAGACCTCAAAACCTTGGGGAATGAAGGCATCGTTCTTATTCTTCTCGGCTCTGTACACCACAGCTCCAGACTTGTATCCTTGAAGAAGGAGACTCATGAGTTCCCGACTCCTCTCATTACTCTTTGCCAAGCTCTCAGCTTCATCCAAGAGAACAGAGGCTCTCATGTTCTGAACTATCCTGTAAAGAGCCGCAATGCTCATGTTCGATGTGTACACGGCATTGAAGCATATCAGAGATAGGATGGTGAGGAGTTTCGTCTTTCCAGATTGCTTGGGACCATTGAGGTCTAGATAGGGGTAGGCGGGGAAGAGATGGAAGAAGTAGGTCCCTATAGCCCATAGTGCTACTACATCGTAGAACTCATCATGCTTCAGCTCTATGTACTCCTTGAGTAATCTGATCAACTGAATATAGATAGTGGAGGGAGCTCTCTCTAGTAAGATTCCAGACCATCCACTTTGGAGGAGTACTGGCTTATACGAGAGGTGAATCCCGAAATTATCGAAGAGATACTCATCCTCACCCAGAAACTCGCTTCCATCCTCGAGTATTAGAAACAACTTCTTCTTGAATATCCTCTTTACCTCCTCAGATCCATCTTTCCGTATCTTCCTCCTCTCCTCTATGACATCCTTCCAAACTCCCACGTAGGCCTTTTTCTCGTAGCCCACTCCTGGCCGAGCCAATTCAACAATCCCAACAGCGGGATGTATCTTCACGATGTCGGTTGAAGCCTCATCAAGTATAGTCAGGGTTGTGTTTTCATCCACTTCTAGCTTCTTGGGTTCAATAGTCCTCCTTAACTCCTCTAAAAACCCCTCCAAGTCATCAAGAATCGGTGTATCCTCTAGAAGCTCGCTGAGACCCTCCTTGACCTCATTAAGATCAGCCTGAAGCATGGACTCCACATATTGCGGGAAGAGGCCCTTGCCGTCCAGCTCCTCTATGGAGCTCACTATCCAATGGCCTCGGTCGTAGACGTAGATGCCCTCCTTATATCGGAATGGAATGATCGCAATACGATCACTTCCCTTAGCGATGGCGAGTGCCCTGTTAGAAAATGTCAGGAAAGGCAACTCTCTACCGAGAACGCTTATCTTCCCTAGACCCACTTGCATTTGATCACCTCACGTTTCCCTTTTCCTCCGCTCTGCTGACCGTCCAGTGGATCGCCCTGACGAGTTTCTTGTACTCCTCGTTACCCAGCCTCTCGCTCAACAGGATAGCCGTACAATACCCATCGTCCTCCTCTAACTCGTATTCGATCCCGTATTTGCTCTTGATCCCCTCTAGAACCTTCTTAACTAAGAAGTGGTCAAAAGCTGGATCATCAACTCTCACCGGTCTCTCAATGACAATTCTTGTCGGAAAATCCCTCTCTCCATGCACCCTTCCGCTAGCTTCTGTAAGGGCGTATTCGGCATGGCAGTAAGGACAGAACAGCTTACCAGTTGGGGTCTGAGTAAGGGGCTGATTGCACCGAGGACATGAAGGGACTACGTAAGGGGTTCCTATGGCAGCGGTGAACTGCTCCACTACATCTGCCGCCTTTCTGATCCTCATCCAGGGGTTATCACTCACTAGGAGTGCATCGGCT